>NZ_JBQEAU010000102.1:0-16982 GCF_052108595.1 Advenella sp. | reverse complement strand
CGATAAACGCGCAGGTGCCGCCGATTTTCTGCATTTCAGCAATGACCTGAAGCGTAAGCGTGGTTTTACCAGAAGATTCAGGTCCGTAGATTTCCACAACACGGCCACGCGGCAACCCACCGACGCCCAGCGCAATGTCGAGCCCGAGAGAACCAGTGGAGACGACCTGGATGTCGTGCGAAACTTCGTTATCGCCGTAGCGCATAACAGAGCCTTTGCCGAACTGCTTTTCGATTTGAGAGAGTGCTGCGCTGAGTGCCTTGGCGCGGTCGGCGCGTGCGGCTTTGGATTGCTTGTCGTCCATGGAGGGTCCTTGTGACTAAATAGAGAAACCTGATATCGCAATATATAGACAAACTGCTTATGAATAAAGACGTGGATACCGTAAGTACAGTATTTTTACACAGGCTGGCCTGGCTATAAACCTATTACCACCCAATGAGCCAACCTGTAAACCGCCCCGCTGCTGATTATGGTAACGCACTGCGCAGGGACGATAATGTCTTGTTTTCACACTCGCCTGCGTCATGCATGTACCGGATAACAACGATTTATTACAAATAATCCAAACAGATTATTCATTACAGATCTTCCACTACAAATCTTCCATAACAGAATTTGTACATATTGTGATAATCGGATATTATCGCATTAAATTATACTGTATATTTAGCCAGTATAATCATATTATCTGCATTTTTTTATGAGTTGTTTGTTCTTTACCAATCCGATTCAGGACTTTGTCAGAGCCTACGCATTATATTCCGTCCCTGATGGTGACGAAATGACAAGTTTCAATCCCCTTTTGAAGTTTCGTCAGCATTGTCAGCGCTACACCCCGTAAGTTTTACGTAGCGCTGAAAACCCGTATTGACCTGCCCCCGGGCAGGTTTTTTTTGACCTGTTCCAGCACATCGGCACACAATCTGCCGCCAGATGCAACAGACCGACCCGAAAAGCAGGCAGCGCTCGCACCGGCTGCCGACATCACAGGCGCCGCCCGTCCCCCTATTGTATTGACCGGCACAAAGTTTTCGGCGACAAGGCAGGCGCCCGGCGCATGTGCGACAACGATAGCCGGTACAATAAATGCTTTTGGCGTAAAAGTATGTGGTTTAAGAATCTGAGCGTTTACCGGCTGGCTACCGACTGGAAACCCACGCAAGAAGAGCTTGAAGACAAGCTGGCAAAAGCCGCTTTCGTTCCTGGCAATAAATCGGATATGAACAGTATGGGATGGGTTCCTGCTCGGGAAAATGGTATGCTCGCCCATGCCCTTAGCGGCCAGTATTTGCTGTCGCTTCGCATTGAAAAAAAACTGTTGCCTGCTACCGTCATCAATCAGTTTACCCGTGTCCGTGCACAGGAAATCGAAGAGCAGCAAGGATACAAACCCGGCCGCAAGCAAATGCGTGAAATCAAGGAGGAGGTAACCGACACCTTGCTGCCCAAGGCATTCAGCATATTCCGCGATACCCGGGTATGGATCGACACCCAGAATCATTGGCTGGTCATTGACGCTGCCTCGGCAACCAAGGCTGACGAAGTGATCGGCGCCCTGGCCAAAGTCATTGACCCGCTGCCGCTCAAAAGCCTGTATACCGAACAATCGCCTGCGGCCGCCATGACCGAATGGCTGCTTGCCGACGAAGCGCCTGCGATGTTCTCGATCGACCAGGATACAGAACTGCAATCATCATCAGAGAACAAGGCGACCATTCGTTACGTTCGCCAGAGCCCCGAAAAGGAAGATGTTCAAAAGCATATCCAATCGGGCAAGCAATGCACCAAGCTGGCGCTGACCTGGTCGGACCGCATTTCATTTGTATTGAGCGACAATCTGATCATCAAACGTATCGCGCCACTGGACATCCTCAAGGAAAATCAAGATATGTCGGCCATGGATGAAGAAGAACGCTTCGATGCAGATATGACGCTGATGACCGCCGAACTGGCAGGGTTGCTGAGTGCGTTGGTCGAAGCACTGGGCGGCGAAAAACAGACTGCCAAATAAACGCTGCCGTTTGATAAACATGGTAGTTTGATAGATACTGCAGTTTGATAAAAGGGGCCGAAAGCCCCTTTTTTTTATGAATGCTTTTTATTGGAACAGCAGCACCCCTGGCCGTTGGCAGCCCGTAGCATTGGCAAGCCACGCCTGCCGCTCCCTTTCTTCAGGCCTGCTATCACGAATGCGCTCGCCAATCGGGCAAACGCGTTCCCGTCTACTTACTGCAGATTGATCGTAATGGTATAAGGTACCGGTGTGGCCTTGTGGGCAATCGCGGCCTGCTCCTGACGCGACTCCATGTCGGTCTTGAACAGAACCCGCAATTCGTAGAGTCCTTCGGACGGAACAATATATTCGACATCACGCTGCAATGAATAGGCTTCCTGGCCGAACAGCGCCAGATCAATGGAAGCGTCTCCCTTCAAATTGACTTTCAGTTTCTGGTCCTTGAAGGCGCGAAACTGATAGGACGAGTACCCTGCACCCAGAATATAGCCGGTGTACATGATGGCGTGCTCGTTCAGGGGAAAGCGAACGCTCTGCGTCATATTGGTGAGCGAATTGATGAGCGCTTCGTTGTGCTTTTGTTCAGCCTCCTGCTTTGCGGGAACCGGCTGCGCAACAGTCTCGACGACCTGCTGCTCGATATATCCGACAATAATGACACTCAAAACCGTCACCAGGGCAATGAGCGCAATGAATTGTTTACTGAAAGAGTTCACACGCATTTTTTGTCAGATCGAACTTGTTGAAAAACGGACTGTATCATAACCTGATTTGTAGGCAGCTTAAACCGCCACCGTGGCCCGAATGAAATATTGATCATGATTGACCATAAAGGCATTGCTACGTCTGCGACTGTCAGCGCAACAACACCATTTCCTTGAGACGGGTCAACTGATCCCGGGCTGCCGCCGCCTGTTCGAATTCCAGATTGCGGGCATGGTCCTGCATCTGTTTTTCCAGCCGACGGATCTCTTTGGCCAGCGCCTTTTCATCCACCAGCAGCGACTCAAGGCGGATATCCTCGGCACTGAGCGCATCTGGCGCATCCTGGATCACGCCATCGATCATCTCGCGTACCGATTTGCGCACGCCTTGCGGCACAATCCCGTGCTCAGTATTGAACGCAATCTGCAAATTGCGACGCTTTTCGGTCTCGTCCATGGCGCGACGCATGGAGTCAGTGATGCGATCGGCGTACAGAATAGCCCTGCCATTCAGGTTCCTTGCTGCACGGCCAATAGTCTGAATCAGGCTGCGCTCGGATCGCAGAAAACCTTCCTTGTCAGCATCCAGAATAGCCACCAGCGAGACCTCAGGAATATCCAGTCCCTCGCGCAGCAGGTTGATACCCACCAGAATATCAAAATGGCCCAGGCGCAGATCGCGAATAATCTCAACCCGCTCGACCGTATCGATATCCGAATGCAGATAGCGCACTTTCATGCCACTTTCGGTCAGGTAGTCGGTCAGATCCTCTGCCATGCGCTTGGTCAGTGTGGTTACCAGCACCCGATCGCCAACCGCAATACGTAACTTGGCTTCACCCAGCAGGTCGTCCACCTGGGTGAGCGCCGGGCGCACCTCGACCATGGGATCGACCAGGCCGGTGGGTCGCACCACCTGTCGCACTATATTGTCGGAATGCTCATTTTCATAGTCTGCAGGCGTGGCCGAGACAAATACGCTTTGCCGGACACGCTGCTCGAACTCTTCCATCTTCAGAGGCCGGTTGTCCATCGCCGACGGCAGACGAAAACCAAACTGCACCAGGGTTTCCTTGCGGGAACGGTCGCCACGATACATGGCGCGCAACTGCCCCATCATCCAGTGGCTCTCGTCAAAGAACATGAGCGCGTCCTGCGGCAGATAATCGATCAGCGTCGGCGGTGGATCGCCGGGCGCCGCACCAGACAGATGGCGGGAATAGTTTTCGATTCCCTTGCAAAAACCCAGTTCCTGCAGCATTTCGATGTCAAACCGGGTGCGCTGCTCGATGCGCTGCGCCTCAACCAGCTGGTTATTATCCACAAAGAATTTGGTGCGATCACGCAACTCTTCCTTGATGGTTTCGATGGCACGCAACACCGTATCGCGCGGGGTCACATAATGCGAACTCGGATAGACAGTGAACCTGGGCACGCGTTGGCGAATTTTGCCGGTCAGCGGGTCGAACAAATCAATGCTCTCGAGCTCATCATCAAACAGGCTTAGCCTGACTGCCAGTTCGGCGCTCTCAGCCGGGAAAATGTCGATTACTTCGCCGCGCACACGGAACGTGCCCCGGGTGAAATCAATATCATTGCGCTCGTACTGCATGGACACCAGGCGCGCCAGGATTTCCTGTCGTGGCGTGCGATCGCCGGTGCGAAGCACCAATACCATGGCGTGGTAATCTCCCGGATTACCAATACCGTAAATGCAGGAGACCGTACCGACAATGATGGTGTCACGCCGCTCCAGCAGGCTTTTGGTAGCCGACAGACGCATCTGTTCTATATGTTCATTGATTGACGAGTCTTTCTCAATGAACAGATCACGCGTGGGCACGTAGGCTTCAGGCTGATAGTAATCGTAGTAAGACACAAAATATTCCACCGCATTGCGTGGAAAAAACTCCCGAAACTCCGAATACAACTGGGCGGCCAGTGTCTTGTTCGGGGCCAGCACCAGCGCCGGACGGCCCTGACGGGCGATCACATTGGCCATGGTGAAGGTTTTGCCCGATCCAGTGACGCCAAGCAGCGTCTGGTACATCAGACCATCGTCAATCCCTTGTGTGAGCGCTTCAATGGCGGCGGGCTGATCGCCGGCTGGCGGGTACGGCTGGTATAGCTGAAACGGGCTGTCGGCAAACTCGATAAATCCGGCTTCGCTCATAGATTGTGCATCCAGGGTTAAATTGGCGCTGATTTAGGCGTACAATCTTCCATTATCCACTTTAATTGACCTTCCCTGCAACCTTACCTTTTCATATAACGATGACCACTCTTTTCAATGCTGTCGAGCTCGCCCCCCGTGACCCGATTCTGGGTCTGAATGAACAGTACAATGCCGATACCCGTGATACCAAAGTAAATCTGGGTGTAGGCGTGTATTACGATGATAATGGCAAAATTCCACTGCTCAAGGCAGTTCAGGAAGCCGAGAATCAACGCGTTCAGGCGCACGCAGCACGCGGCTACCTGCCCATTGAAGGCATCGGCAATTACAACAAGGGAGCGCAGGAACTGCTCTTCGGCAAAGACGCCGACGTCATCACAGAAGGCCGCGCCCTCACCTTCCAGGCACTAGGCGGCACAGGCGCACTGAAAATTGGCGCCGACTTCCTGAAACAGCTGCAACCGGATACAACCGTTTATATCAGCGACCCGAGCTGGGAAAACCACCGCGCGCTGTTCGAGCGCGCCGGTTTCAACGTGCAAACCTATAGCTATTATGATGCGACGACGCACGGCCTGAATTTTGAAGGATTCGCGGCCGCGGTCAAAGCCATGCCGCAAGGGTCCATCATCGTGCTGCACGCATGCTGCCACAACCCGACCGGTGTTGACCCGACCCTGGAACAATGGCAGCAGATTGCCACTTTGGTCAAGGAACGTAACCTGGTGCCGTTCCTTGACATCGCTTATCAGGGTTTTGGCGAAGGCCTACAGGAAGACGCCGCCGTGGTGCGCCTGTTCGCTGATCTTGGCATGTCCATGCTCATTAGCTCCTCGTTCTCCAAATCCTTCTCCCTGTACGGCGAACGTGTGGGCGCGCTCACTGTCGTGACGACCAGCAAGGATGAGGCCACACGTGTCCTAAGCCAGATCAAGCGGGTTATCCGCACCAACTATTCCAACCCCCCTACTCATGGCGGTATGGTGGTGGCGCAAATCCTGAATACGCCGGAACTGTTCGCCCAATGGGAAAGCGAACTGGCGCAGATGCGCGAACGCATTCGCGATATGCGCAAGCAGCTCACGGACAAACTGAATGCCGCCGGTGTCAAAGAGGACTTCGGTTTCGTGATGTCCCAGCGCGGCATGTTCTCCTATTCCGGTCTGACCAAAGAGCAGGTAGAGCGTCTGCGCAATGAGCACGGCATCTACGCGGTCAACAGTGGGCGGATCTGCGTTGCCGCGCTCAATAGCCGTAATATCGACAGCGTGGTGAAGGCAATCGCTGCCGTGCTGTAATCAGTAGCGACGCAAATCCGCGGCCTGCGGGCAATTTGTCACTGAAAACGCTTGCCAACTGGCAGTGAATGCGTCAGAATACGGACTGTATATACATACAGTCCGTTTTTTTATTTGTCTCTTTCATTACGGGGAATCATGAGCCTGAAGCTTACCGCGCGCCAGCAGGAAATTCTGAATCTGATCAAAGCCGCCGTGGAACGTACCGGCTTTCCGCCAACCCGTGCAGAGATTGCTGCGGCACTGGGATTCAAATCGCCCAATGCTGCGGAAGATCATTTGCGAGCGCTCGCTCGAAAAGGGGCCATTACGCTTACAGCAGGGGCCTCGCGCGGTATCCGTCTTGTTGAAGATGCCGAATCGGCAGCAGCAGGCTCGTCATCCGGCAGCGCATCAGCCAGTGTCGGCGTTTCTCTGGCAGACAGTCTGCGCCAGCTAATATTGCCCGTGGTTGGTAAGGTGGCCGCGGGCAGCCCCATCCTGGCCACCGAACATATCCATCGCGAACTCTCGGTAGACCCGTCCCTCTTCGAACAGCAGCCCGACTATCTGCTCACCGTCAAGGGGCAGAGTATGCAAAACATCGGCATCATGGATGGCGATTTGCTGGCCGTCAAACGCTCGCCGGATGCACGCAATGGCCAGATCGTCGTTGCCCGCATCGATGATGAGGTAACAGTCAAGCGCTTCAACCGCAGGGGCCGCATTGTCGAACTGCTGCCGGAAAACGACGATTTCTCCCCCATTATCGTCTCCGATGAAAATGATTTTGCTATCGAAGGGATTGCAGTCGGCCTCATCAGGCCGCATAATCTGCACTGATTCCCTTTCGGTGCAGCTATGAATGCCTGGCAGCATTTCAAAAACGACTTTTCCACATCGGCGTCCATAGCAGGACTGATTACCGTCCTGGTTTCCCTGACAGGACCGGTAGCCATTATTATTCAAGCGGCCAAGGCGGGCGGGCTCAGCCAGATGCAACTTACAAGCTGGATCTGGGCCATGTCCATCACTAGCGGCGTATGCGGTCTCTGGCTCAGTATCCGCTACCGCACGCCTATAGTCTGCGCTTTTTCCACCGGTGGCGCGGCGCTGCTTATTGACGCGCTTCCTCAATATTCCTACGACGATATTATTGGTGCGTATATATTTGCCGCAGTGCTGGTTGTGTTGCTGGGCGTCAGCGGCCTGTTCTCCCGCCTGATGCAGCATGTGCCCCGCAGTATCGTTTCGGGCATGCTGGCCGGCATACTGTTTGCATTCGGCGCCCACCTGTTTGTGTCTCTGCAACAGGCCCCGGCGCTGGTACTGCCGATCATTCTGGCCTACCTGGTCATCAAGCGCGCCATACCCCGCTATGCAGTGCTGGCGGCCCTACTCACCGGTATCGCGGTATGCGTCGCGCTGGGTCAGCTCAATACGCAGGTGCTCAGTTTCAGCCTGGTTATCCCTGAGTTTGCGATGCCCAGCCTGTCGATACCGGCGCTTGTGGGGGTCGGCATTCCACTGGCCTTTGTGGCACTGGCCTCGCAATACGCACCGGGTGTTGCAGTACTACAGTCCAGCGGGTATCACCATACGCCGATCTCCCCGCTCATTACCACTACCGGTATTTCGACCGTTCTGTTTGCGCCTTTCGGCCTGCACGGCACCACGCTGGCCGCAATCACAGCCGCAATATGTACCGGCCCGGAATGCCACCCCGATCCGCAACGACGTTATGTTGCAGGCATCGTGTGCGGTGCATTCTATATATTTTTCGGTTTGTTTGCGACCGTGGTAACCACGCTGTTCATTGCCATACCGGAAACATTTGTTGCTTCTCTGGCCGGCCTGGCTTTGCTGGGCGCCCTCTGCTCGGGACTGGCCGGCGCCATGGCCGAGGAATCAGAACGCGAGGCCGGCGTCATCACGTTTCTGATGACAGCATCCGGCGTCTCGTTCTTTGGTGTAGGGTCCGCATTCTGGGGCCTGATTGCCGGTGTGGCCGCGTATGCCATTCTGGTGTGGCGGCGTAAACCGCACCAAGCAACATAACGTGACCGGCTTATAAGCCTGGTAATGACTACTCTTTCATTACATCAATTGGGCACGGCACTGGTTATATTGGGCCGTATAACGGGCCGCCCGCTCCCTGACAATTTGAGCGGTGCGCATGAGCCAGGCTTTGGCCTGATAGCTTTTGTTGCGATAGCCACTCCAGCCTTCGTGATAATTCAGATACTGGCCGTAGGCATCCCATTTGGATGTGCCGTTAAGCACCTGTGCCTTGGACATATACCAACCCATGAAATCCAGTGCATCCGCAAAGTCATCGCGACTAGCACTCTGGCCGGTATCGCGCTCGTAATCACCCCATACTTCGTCTTTGGCCTGAGCATAGCCATAAGCTGAACTGACCCGCCCCCAGGGAATAAACCATAGCAAATAGTTTTTGGGAGGCTTGGCATCGTGCCGATACGACGATTCCTGATACATCATGGCAAAGGGTACCGGGATCGGCACGCCCCATTTTTTCTGCATATCCAGCGCTGCAGTGTGCCACCGCGGTTTCTCCTGAAATATTGCGCACAGATCTTCCGCATTTTTCGGCGGCGTTGTAGAGCAACCAGCCAGTGTCGCAGCACCGGCCAGCATGCCAATTGTAAATATTGTTTTCAATTGCAGCATGGGTTAATTACCTTAATCGCCTATTTGCAAATATTGTAAAGAATATGGTCTTGAATTTGAAAAAAATCATCTAGAATGGGCATCATCCTAATTTAGGGTTACGCACCATTATGGCTTATTTGAACCGCTCCGGTATTTACTTCAATACCTTTATCATCATTCTGATTGCGGTCTCGCTCGCATTCCTGCGAATGCTCGTACCCTTTTACGGCGCAATTTTCTGGGCAATTGTCCTGGCAGTGCTGTTCCGTCCACTGCAACTGTGGATACTAGAGCGCATGCCCGGCAGAAACACCCGTGTATCGATTATCACACTTATTATCTGCCTGCTGATTGCCATCATTCCGCTTATCCTGATTTCCATCTCGCTGATCAACGAATCGCTGTTGTTCTATCAGCGTATTGAATCCGGGCAATTCAATATCGCCGAATACATCCGACAGGTGTCAGATGCGCTGCCCGCATCGGTCCGCGATTTTCTGGCCAGGTTCGAGATTTACAACCTGTCTTCGCTTTATGCCAAAATTTCATCTGGCATGATGCAGGGCAGTAAGTATCTGGCCACGCAGGCGCTCAATATTGGGCAGAACTTCTTTGCGTTTCTGGTTGAATTCTGCATTATGCTGTATTTGCTGTTTTTCCTGCTCAAGGATGGACCGGCGCTCACACACCGTATCAAAAACCTGATTCCATTGACCGACGACCACAAACAGTTTCTGTTCCAGAAATTCAATACAGTGGTGCGGGCAACGGTCAAGGGTAATGTGGTCATCGCCGCGGTGCAGGGCGTACTCGGCGGCGTGATTTTCTGGATTCTGGGAATTCAGGGCGCCTTGCTGTGGGGCGTGATCATGGGTTTCCTGTCTCTGCTGCCCGCCGTGGGCGCCGCCATTGTATGGCTGCCGGTTGCCGTGTATTTTTTGATTACCGGTCATCTGTGGAATGGCATTGTCCTGGTTCTGTTCGGCTTCCTGGTCATTGGCCTGTCGGATAATATTCTTCGCCCGTTGCTCGTGGGCAAAGACACGAAAATGCCAGACTATCTGGTTCTTATTTCTACGCTTGGGGGCCTTTCCCTGTTTGGTCTGACGGGCTTTGTGATTGGCCCGCTGATTGCCGCCATGTTCATCGCCATCTGGGATTTGTTCCCGGCGGCGATCAATCTGAATGATCAAAACAAGGCAGTGCCGGTGACGCATCGCCGCCCACCGCCCCCTGCCAAATAGCTGGAATCTTTTTCTAACATACTGTTTTTATTAGTAAATTAATGCCGCAGCTGAAATTTGGGTTGCGGCATTCTTTGTCTGTATAATGGATTTTCCAACTCACAACAGACGGAGGTCCTCGGTATGTTCCCTGAATATCGTGATTTAATATCCCGGCTCAAAGAAGAAGACGCCAATTTCAAGCGCCTTTTCAAAAAACATAATGATCTGGACCAGGAATTGCAGAGCCTTGAAACACAGGATTTCAGTGAAAAACATACTGAAATCGAGAAGAAGAAAAAAGAAAAACTGCAACTCAAGGATCAGCTTTACAGCATGTTGAAGGAAAGGGCGACTACCTGATCCGCGATGTCACGAAACGGGGTGCAATGCCCCGTATTTCGACCAAGTTTATCGTCACCCTGCTGGCTGAAATGCCTTCAAACTACTTTTGCTCAACAGCCCTATTTTTAGAGCGCCTGTTTCCGACCCGCATGATCGCGCAGCCTTTGCTTATTATGCAAGGGCTTTTTATATTCCGGACCACACTGTCTGCAATGCAGTCTCTGCCTGAAAGGCACCCGCACCAATATGAGATCTGTGCCTCGGCTTATAGGACAGAGCCGACTGTTTGAACATCCGGGCTCAATGCGTTTGGGATGGTGCGATCAATTTTGTGTTAATTGTAAGATGCGTGCCCGTCTCCCGCTTATGGGATAGAGCCAAAGAACACTGACTTTAGACAATGAACATTGTCTGGAAAACTACTGGAAATAACTGGCTTATATTTGCGACTGCTTTAAATAACAATCACAAAAAAATAAAAACCAGTGGTGCCCAAGGGGGGACTCGAACCCCCACACCCGAAGGCACATGGACCTGAACCATGCGCGTCTACCAATTCCGCCACCTGGGCAAAACAGAAAACTGTTGTTTTACTGTTGAAGAGCTAAGACAAGGATTATATAGACTCCTACAAAAAAACGCCAGTAGGCGTGCCCGTTTTCTTCAAAAAACCAGCGAGAAGTGGCCGATTGTTGTAAAAACACTTCACACTTGCCGCCAGGCTTGCCAGGATGTACCTCAGAACAGCACTGATTTCACGCCCTGGCTCCAAGTTCAGGCTCACGCCAACCTCCACTTTCGCATACAAGGCCATAGCGCGCGCATGGCCCTGAAAGCGATGCCATATGACATATAATCTGTGCTGACGCGCAGATGCCCGCTGACAGCACGCGCCCTGCCCCCTTATTCATTGCTTATTACTTTTTCTTTTACCAACATGACAACCCTTTCCTACGCTTCACGGTTCCTGCAACGGTTCCTCGCTGTTGCCATCAGCACCACAATCATTCCCCTGGCTGCCGCCGGCGAGTTTCCCGAAAAGGCCATCCGGCTGTCGGTGGGCTACCCTGCCGGTGGCCTGAGTGATGTCGTTGCGCGCAAGCTGGCTGAGAAAGTTGCCGATACGCTCAAGGTGCCGGTCATTGTGGAGAACCGCCCTGGCGCCGGCGGCACAATCAATATCGCCGAAGTGTCCCGCGCCAAGCCCGATGGCTATACACTGGCCTTTTCGGCCACCAGCCCGCTGACATTGACGCCATATTTCTCCAAAGTCAATTACGACCCAGAGAAAGCGGTCACCCCGGTGATCGGCATTATGTATTCCCCTGTCGTTCTGTTGGGGACACAAACACTCCAGACCAGCGATTTCAACGGCTTTATTTCGGCCGCAAAACAGGCGCCAGGCAAGCTGCGCTGGGCTACATCAGGAATGGGCACAATCGGGCATATCATGTTCGGCCAGATCTCTCACGATGCTGGGCTGGACATGAACCTGATTCCCTATAAAGGCGGCAGCCAGCAAATGAACGATGCGCTGGGCGGACAATTCGAAGTTTTCTCCACCAATGTCTCCGCTACCCTGATAGAAAATATCAAGGCAGGCAAACTGCATGCGCTGGCGATTGGCGCCGAGCAACGAATCGAGGGCCTGCCCGGGACACCCACGTTCAACGAACTGGGACAGCCCAAGGCAAATCTGAAATCCAATTTTGGTATCGTCGCGCCGGCCGGCACGCCAACCCCGGTGATCGAAAAACTGAACAAGGCGTTTGATGCGGCCTTGCACGATCATGATATTGCAGATAGTCTGCGGCAATCGGGCAATATCCCCAACGGCGGCAGCGCTGAAGTCTTTCAGCGGATTATTGATGAAGAGTCGCGTAACAATCGGGCGATCATCAAGCAGGCCGGATTGGCGGCCAAATGATCGGCAGATATAAACCCCACATATAACCCGGCGCATCTAAGCGGACGAAATAACCGGTACATATCAACCGGTGCATATCAACCGGCAAAGATCGTCCGATTTGCCGTCCGACCTGATTCATACGCCGCGCCCGATGTACTGGTGGCGCGGCTAAGTTTTGCCGCGTTTTACCGCATTACTTGCCCGCCTGGTGAACAAGGGACAGCAGGCCAGCTGCCAGAGTAAACAGGCCGGCAAATCCACGATTGAGGATCTTCTGCTGTTTGGCCGAATGCATCAACCGCAAGATCCGCGCAGCCAGCCAGGTATATGCGCCCATGACGATGACGTCCACCACTGTCATGGTGATGCCCATCACAAGGTATTGCTGAGCTAGCGGCGCGCGTGGGTCAATAAACTGTGGCAGCACGGCAAGCAGGAACACCATTGCCTTGGGATTACTCATATTGACCAGAAAGCCGCGCAATACCAATCGGTGCACCGGCACATCCGGCGCCCGGGCATCCAGCTCGATCACGCGCACCGGCGCCCGCCACTGTTGCCAGGCCAGATAAAGCAAATAAAAAACCCCAAACCACTTGATTAGCGCAAAGGCCCAACTGGTGGTGGTAAGCAATACGCCCACCCCGGCGGCAACAATCGAGATTTGCGCCGCCAGCGCCAGTTGCAGGCCCAGAATATTCCAGAGCCCAAGGCGCACGCCATGATTGACGCCGGCAGACATGGAAGCGATCGCGCCCGCGCCGGGCGAGATGCTGATAATCCAGCATGCCAGGAAAAACGCTGACCACAATTGCCATGACATAATAAAAATCCTTCAAAAAGGCGAAACATACAGACGGTCACAGGCACACAGCCACGTCGGCCCTTGGCCAGCGGGTGCTGCAATGACAGCAACTGAAAATTTGAAAAAACGAAAACGTTACGAGACTGGCCATGCAACGACAAGGACGGCAAAAGCACGAAAAACGGCTGCGACCCAAGCCAATTGCACAGATGCAGCAAGCGGCCATGAACGGCTAGCGCCGACCAGAACAATATTATAAATCAATCTGCTGTTTTTATTCCGGGCTTATTTTGGGCGTCTCAGATCGATGGCAACGCAGCGCTTTTAACAACCATCCGAAACATGCCATATTCTGACCACCATGAGACCGCTTTCTGACTGCCATGGCCGCAATCGCATCGGCGTATTTCAACTGCTGCCGGGCCACTTTTCATCCTCGCCAACCCGGCTCTACCCCCGTGCTCGTCGCAGTCTTGCCGATGGTTGTGATCCAGGCGCCAAGAGACGCAAACACACAAGCAAAAAAAACCATGATCAATATCACATTATTTATCAAAATAGCGGTAACTAAATTACACTTAGGGATACATCAAAAAAATCAGGCATTATCAGGAGATATCATGCGAAAAGGCGCCCCGAAAGGCTTGTTGGCTATCATCACGAGTGTAATGACGTGTCTGGCTATGACGCCTGCCGTCCATGCGCAACCGGCCGATGAAATACGTATCGGCGAAATCAATAGCTACAAGATTTTTCCTGCTTTTCTGGAACCCTATAAAAACGGCATGGTATTGGCGGCGGAACAAGCCAATCAGGACGGTGGCATCAATGGCCGCAAGTTGAGAATCATTATCCGCGACGATGCCGGCAACCAGGGTAATGCCATCAAGGAAGCCCAGGCGCTCGTCAGCCGGGACAAGGTGCATGCGCTAACCGGTGGCTTTTTATCCAACATCGGACTGGCGCTGGCTGATTTTGCAGCACACCGAAAGGTGTTTTATCTGGCCAGCGAGCCACTGACCGACAAACTGGTCTGGGCTGACGGCAACGACTATACCTACCGTCTTCGCGCTTCTACCTATATGCAGGTAGCCATGCTGGTGCCTGAAGCGGCCAAGCTCAATAAAAAACGTTGGGCGATCGTATATCCCAATTACGAGTATGGCCAGTCTGCTGCCGAGACCTTCAAAACCCTGTTGAAGCAGGCGCAACCAGATGTGCAATTCGTGGCAGAACAGGCTACCCCACTCAATAAGGTCGATGCCGGCAATGTTATCCAGGCGCTGGGCGAAGCCAAACCCGATGCCATTTTCAATGTACTGTTCGGCCCTGATGTCACCAAATTTGTCCGCGCTGGCACCACCCGCAAATTCTTTGAAAACATGCCGGTCGTCAGCCTGTTGACCGGAGAACCCGAATATCTGGACACCCTGGGAGCCGATACGCCAAAAGGCTGGATCGTTACCGGTTATCCATGGCAATTTATCGACACGCCCGAGCACAAGACCTTTCTTGATGCCTATCAGAAACGATTCAACGACTATCCGCGGCTCGGTTCCATCGTCGGTTATATGGCCATCAAGTCACTCGCAGAAGGATTTCGCAAGGCCGGTACGACCGATACAGAGGCAATCCGCAAGGCATTCTCCGGCCTTGAAGTCATCTCGCCGTTCGGCCCGATCTCCTATCGTGCGCAGGATCACCAATCGACCTTGGGCGCATATATCGGCAAGCTGGACGTCAAGGATGGTCGCGGCATCATGACAGATATCCGCTATATCGATGGCGCCACTGTCCAGCCCGATGATGCGCAAGTTGCCAAAATGCGCCCTGCCAAGTAGCGGTGCAACACGCAATGACTCCACCCGCAAAAGACCGTACCCGGCGCAGCCACATGGCCCGACAGCCACGCCATCACAGGCGTGAACATGCCTCTGAAGCCGGCACCTTGCCTTGTGCAGTTGCAAACGGCCAGGGCAGCCCGGGAATGTGCCTGCGCCTGGCAGCCGACGTGCCCTGTGCTCAGGACTACCCATGGATCTGAGCGGATTTGCAGTTCTGTTTCTCAATGGCCTGGCTGGCACCTCTTCGCTATTTATGGTCGCTTGCGGACTATCCCTGATTTTTGGCGTCAGCCGCATAGTCAACTTTGCCCATGGGTCGTTGTATATGTTCGGCCTGTATGTTGCCTACAGTCTGGCCACGCATTATTTGCCAGCAAGCCCCGGCGGATTCTGGCTTGCCGTGCTGCTTGCCGCGCTGCTGGTCGGGGCGCTCGGCGCCATTATCGAGTTGCTGGTGCTCAGACGTATCTACCTGGCACCGGAGCTGTTCCAGTTGCTTGCCACTTTTGCCCTGGTCCTCGTTCTCAGCGATCTGGCGTTGTGGTTGTGGGGCCCCGAAGATCTGCTGGGTCCACAGGCGCCCGGCCTGGCCAGTTCTGTTCCCATTTTCGGTCGGCAATTTCCGACCTATAACCTGCTGCTGATTCTGATCGGCCCGCTCGTACTGCTTTTGCTCTGGTTGCTGCTCAATCGCACCCGCTGGGGCACACTCATCCGCGCGGCGACGCAGGACAGGCAAATGCTTGAAGCACTGGGCGTTAACCAGAGCTGGCTGTTCACCGGCGTGTTTGCACTGGGCGCATTTCTTGCTGGCCTGGGTGGCGCGCTGCAGCTTCCCATCGAACCGGCCAGCCTGACCCTGGATTTGTTGACAATTGGCGACGCGTTTGCCGTGGTGGTCATTGGCGGCATGGGCTCCATTCCCGGCGCATTCGTTGCCGCGTTTATAATCGCCCAGGTCAAAGCGCTGTGCATTGGGCTGGGGACCGTGCATCTGGCCGGCATTGAGATTGCCCTGCCTCAACTGACCCTGGTGGTCGAATTTTTGATCATGGCCGTTGTACTGATCTTCAAACCCTGGGGCCTGTTTGGCGCACGCACCGGTACACCGCGCAATGCCGGCGCACCCGAAGCGCCTTACCGTCCGGCGAGCGTGCTGCTCAAAATCATCGGCGTATGCGTAATCGCGATGCTCATCAGCGTGCCCCTGGCGATCGACGCCTTTCCGTATTTGCCGGTGTTGATACAGGATATCCTCATTGCCGTACTCTTTGCCGCAAGCCTGCATTTCATCATGGGCGCCGGCGGCATGCACTCCTTTGGCCACGCGGCCTATTATGGCGTGGGCGCCTATGCTGCCGCATTGCTGCTGCAGCGTTATGCCCTTCCCATGTCCTTTGCTATTGCGCTGGCGCCTTTTGTCGCGGCCATCGCTGCCCTGATCTACGGCTGGTTCTGCGTGCGGCTGTCGGGTATTTATCTTGCCATGCTCACGCTGGCATTTGCCCAAATCACTTGGTCCGTGGCTTATCAATGGAATGATGTCACGGGCGGCTCCAACGGACTGATCGGCATCTGGCCGGCCGCCTGGCTGGAAGAGCCGGTCCATTTTTATTACTTTGTGCTTGCCACCGTACTGCTGTCCGTACTGGCACTGCGCTGGTTATTGTTTTCACCGCTGGGCTATGCGCTCAGAGCCAGCCGCGACTCAATGCAACGCAGCGGCGCCATCGGCATCGACAGCATGCGCGTGCAGTGGATTGCATTTGTCATAGCAGGTTTTTTTGCCGGGCTGGCCGGCGCCCTCTTCGTATTTTCCAAAGGCAGCATATCACCCGAAGAGCTATACGTGAGCAAATCGATTGACGGCCTTGTCATGGTCCTGCTGGGCGGCATTCAATCGGTCACCGGCCCCTTAAGCGGCGCAGCGTTTTATGTCTTGCTCCATGACTACATCACAGGTATTACCGAGTACTGGAAGGGATTGTTCGGTTTAATTATCCTGTTAT
>NZ_JBQEAU010000101.1:0-17121 GCF_052108595.1 Advenella sp. | reverse complement strand
CACCCCGTTGACCGGACACAAATACTTGCACCAGACGCGTTTATTACGGCCGTACAAGTAACCGACCACCATGGCCGCTGCAGTCGAGCCGCCCAGCACAGCCAGCACCGCCCAGGGATATTGGTATACGCTAACCAGTTGGCCGTAAATCGTTGTCAGGGCAAAAGCAACAAATGGCCAGCCACCCCAGCGCATCCATTTGGGAATGGCACGACCCCGACCATGTTCGCTGGCCCACTCGCTGAGCATGCCTTCAGGACAGAACCACCCGCACCATGCCCGTCCCATCAGGGGCATGGAGACGAGCACAAAGGGCCACCAGATACCCCAGAAGGCAAACTGGGCAAAAATGGTCAGATTGGAAAAAATGTGCGCAGAATTGCCCGGCAGGGGGAGCGCAGCGGGAACAAGGATGAGAAAAAAATAAACACCGACCACGCACCACTGCATATTGCGAAGCAGTTTCTTGTGGTCCCGCAAAAATGACGAAAGCCGATAGGCGAATGATTGAAATATGGCGCTCATGGAGCAAACCTTTGAAGAGCGAATCCACTATTGTGGACAAGACAGGAACGGCTAGATGCCATGGTCCGCCGTCACAGGACAGCTGAATTTTCCCAGCATGCACAGCCTGAGGCAACACACGTCAGCCATGCGTAGCAACCATCAGTCGCGTCGCTGCAGGCCGCGACCAACGATGCAACAGCCCAATTGCAAGCCAGTACAGGGCAAAAACAATCACATGCATCAGCGATGGCATTGCCCGGTAGCCGGCGAAATCGGCCAGGACTTTGCCAATGCCGCTGCTGTCATCGAGTACTGCACCGGTATCCCACACAGGATCCACCCACGTCGGGATGGCTTCAAGCGAGACCAGGTGATCAATTCCGTTCATCAGGAGTGAGCCGGCCAGCAGCAGCAACAAAATTTCGGTGATTTGAAAGAAGCGACGCCAAGTAATGACTTTGCCCCCCAACTGCAAAATATAGAACGTAAGCAGCGCCAACAGAAAACCACCGACACCCGCAGCGGCGAGCATCCATGCCTGATTCTGTTGCGCGCCGGCCAGTATCGTGCCCCACAGGAAAACCACGGTCTCGCTGCCTTCTCGCGCCACGGCAATCATGACCAGAACCAACAGACCCCACCAGTTGTTACGCTGGAGATTGGCCGAAGCGCCACTGACCAATTCGCTTTTGAGCTTGGGACCATTTTTTTTCATCCACATGACCATCTGCACCACCAGCCCGCAAGCGACCAGCGCCATGATTGCCTGGAACCACTCCTGACCTGTATCGGACAGCCAGGTGGACACGCCCATGAACACCAGCGCCAGCGCGACCGCCAGCAACAGTCCCGCAGCCACCCCACCCCAGAGCCATGGCATACCACGCCGTCCTTCCGGAGAGGCTCGCAACCACGTGTACAGAATACCCACCACCAGCAGGGCTTCAACGCTTTCACGCCAGACAATAAATGCCACTTGATCCAATTGGATTCCTTTTGAGTGAATGTCGAACTATTGGGCAGGCTTGACCACCAACGTACCTTTTACAGATTGATGGAAGTCATCAAAAAATGGATATTCGCCGGGCTTGGAAATTTTGAAAACCAGAAATGAGGACAGGCCTGGCCCCAGCACTTTTTCCTTACGCAACGGCAGGCTCTCGAACTCAACCGGCACCTTGCTTTCATTGATGAGATTGATCTTGAAGCGACCGGCGGGTACTTCAAGCCGCTGCGGCTCGAACGTGCCGCCTTCCTTGAACGTGAGGGTAAAGGTTGGCGTCTCGGCCCAGGCGCTTGCCGCCAGCAACGCCTGGGCCAGAGTCAGGGAAAGCGCCAGACCGGCAACAGCCAGAGCGCGTTTGACCATGATCAATATCCGCCTTTTTTGCCTGTACCGGCATACGTGAAGTCGTACTCGACTTCAAATGGCTTCCAGAACGCTTCGACGCCGGTTTCCTTGTCGGTATGATGACCGAAGTGGGTCATTTTTCCGGACTCGGGTGAGCCAATAATGAACGTAAGCTTGTACTTTCCGGGACCTTGCAGCTTCACATTGTCGCCATAGTGCGGGCCATCGTTGGCCACCATGGGCATCAGCGGGCCTTCCTGAACCTTGCCGCCTTCTTTTTCCAGCTTGTATTTGATGTCCAGGTAGGGCATCCATGCACCTTCTTCGAACCCGTTCTTGTTGTCGGCCGTTGCGTGAATATCTGCCTCAAGGTGAATATCGGAATCCTTGGCCTCGCGCATCATGCCTGCCGGTTCCATAGTGATGGGCTGCAGGTAGACGGCAGCGATTTCCATTCCGTTTTTCATATGGGGTTTGCCGATAGGATACTCGGCAGCCTGCGCAGACAGCGACAGAGCCAGCGCCATGCCGGCACTGATCAGGGCGATTTTCTTGATCATACTTGAATGTCCACCAATGAGATAATTAGGTAAATGAGAATATTTCTCGTTTATATTAATATATATTGGCTGACAGTCGCCTTAACGAATATCAAAAAGCACGGGACATGTGCTGGTCTTGCGTCACCGATCTCAGAAAAATTGCCCAGGACCCAATGGCACGGGTAGCCCGGATGTCGGGAAGGGTCAGAACAGCAGATATCGCAGCCCGCGCCAACGAGCAGGGTCAGGCCGTCTGCCATGAGGCAGGACAACCGCTGTGCCCTTCGGCAATCGGAGCGAACGCCAACGCCATCCACGTCATGCCCGGCGTCAACTTATAGCTGGATCTGGTCACCATCAAAGGCCTGGCGCACATCCCCGGGGAGTGCCTCGGGATGAGCCATCAGGTACCGGTCCAGGTCATGGCCGGCGTGGGTCAGCCAGGTGGTCCCGGCGCCAATGGCGGCATGAATAGCCAGCGCCTGATTCAGATCGTTGTGATTACGTCCGGGTTCCGGTCGGGGCGGATAAGAGCAATCGAGCACACAATGAGCTGGACGTTCGGCGCGCAAAAAGCGCTCTACCTGTTCGGGCAGGCCTTGCGTATCGGTCAGGTAGGCCAGGCTGTCGCCCTGATCGGGCCGGATCAGATAGCCGTAGGTCGGACGGGAATGCTGCAACGGCAAAGCGGTGATGCTGAAACCGGCAAACGGCCGCTCTTCAAACGCCTGAAACGGTTCAGAAAAATCCAGAATACCTGGGTGCTTATACAGGTCTGCAAACCCGGCTTCATCCGCAGGACCATACACGGCAATGCGCAAGTTGACGCCCCAGCGCAGGTGCAGCAGGCCTTGGGCATGATCGGCATGATAGTGCGTCTGGAAGATGCCCTGCAGCGTGCCGGGTGCAAAGCGGGTAGTCAAATCCGTCAGGCCACTGTCGATGAGCCATTGCCCGTCATTGGCCTGCAGCAACGCACTGCAGGGCAGACGCACGTGGCGAGCATCACTGCGCGCCCGCGCGCAGGCCACGCAATCGCAGTTGTAAACAGGCATCTGCGCCGAATTGCCGGTGCCCAGGAAAGTCAATTTCATTGCCGCTCCAGTATCGTGGCCTGTTCGATGGTATGCAATAACTGCGTCACGGCGCTGTCCAGATCGCCGGAGTTATCAAGCACCACTAACCGCGCGCCCTGTTCCCGCAGACCGTCCATGAATGCGGTATCGAGCGCGGTATTGCGCGCCAGCCGCTGGGTAATCTCCTGGCGGCTTTCACGACCGCGCTGCAGCAGGCGTTGCAGCAGCAATGGCGGATCCACCTGCACCAACACCACCAGCACAGATTCGTAGCGTTGTACTGCAGACTCGCAATAGGCACGGGAACCGTTGACCAATACGGTATGTCCCTGCGCAAGCAGGTTATCGAGCGCTATCGGGATACCATAAGCCAGGCCGTTGGCGCGCCAGCTCAAGGCGAACTCGCCTCGCGCCTGCATCGCAGCGAAGGCTTCGGACGACAGGGAGAATGCGTCTTCTCCCTCGGATTCAGCCGAGCGGGTTATATAGCGTTTCATCACTCGCAACTGCGATCCTGCGCGGCTGGCCGCCAGTTGCAGCAGACTGTCTTTGCCCGACCCGGAAGGCCCCATCACGTAAACCAGCTGACCCGACATCAAAATACCCGTTGACCTTCGCGCAGCACCTGCTGCACCACAAATTGCCTGCCCGTATCCTTGACCTGCACCAGATCGGCACGAAGTCCCGGGCTGATCTGGCCACGGTCCGGCAAATTGGCGGACCGGGCCGGCGCCAGGCTGACCATATTGACTGCTTGCGGCAGGCTGATCCCCAGGTCTGACTGGCTCAGGATACGCACCGACTGCAACATGCTTGCCGGGTAATAATCGCTGGACAGAATATCCAGTACGCCTTTGCGCGCCAGATCGGTTGCTGCGATGTTACCGGAGTGAGAACCGCCGCGCACCACGTTGGGTGCGCCCATCAGCACTTTCAGGCCCAGTTGGTGGCTGAGCGCAGCCGCTTCATGAGTCGTGGGAAATTCGGCGATGGTCATGCCAAAACCGGCTGATTCGTGCACGTGCTCGCTGGTGGCGTCATCATGGCTGGCAAGCGACAGCCCGCGCTCGCGGCAGATATCCACGATACGACGGCGATAGCGCTCGCTGTAGCGATCGGCATTCTGTTTTTGCAGCACGATAAAGGCATCCATGTCGGCATCGTTCAGATGATACTTGCCCTGATAGTATTCGCGGTATTTTTCGTACTTGACGAACTGACGCTGACCAGGCGTATGATCCATGATCGACACCAGATGCACCAGTTCATTGCCCACCAGGTCTTCGAAGATACCCAGGGTTTTTTCATGACTGACCTCACAACGCAGATGCAGCCGGTGTTCGGCTCGCGTGTGTCCCTGATCGGCAGCATGGGAAATGGCTTGCACCATTTTGGGCAATTGCAAAAGGCGTTGCCCTTTGGGGTTCACATCCCCAATAGAGAGCGCATCAAATACCGTCGTGATAGCCGCGCCGATGATTTGTGCGTCGTGCGCCAGTACCGCATTCTCCGACGGCCAGTCTACGCCGGGACGCGGGTTCATGTATTTTTCAAGGTTGTCGGTATGCAGCTCGATCAGCCCCGGAATAACAAAATCGCCCTGCCAGTCTTCGGCGGCAGGCAGACTGCTTCCGCCTTCGCTTACATCGTAGATCTGTCCGTCACGCAGGGACACGGTACCCCTGATAACCTCGCTGGCGGTAACGATCTTTGCATTTGTGATCACTCTTTCACGCAACATGTTTCATCTCCTGGGTCGCGATATCCAGGCTGCGATCTGCCACTGCCTCGCGCGCCGCCTTGTCATGAAAAATGCCGATCAGGGCCGAGCCGGCTGCCCTGGCCTCGCCAATCATTTCCAGCACCACCTGACGATTTGCCTCATCCAGCGATGCCGTCGGTTCATCCAGCAGCATCAATGGCCAGTTGACCATGAACCCCCGAGCGATATTCACGCGCTGCTGTTCGCCGCCAGAAAAGGTATTGGGCGCGAGCGACCAGAGCCTTTGCGGGATGTTAAGGCGCGTCAACAGGTCGGCGGCGCGCGCACTGGCCTGTTCCGCACTCCAGCCGCGCAGCAGCGCCGGTTCACTGACCACATCCAGGCAGTTGACGCGCGGAATAACGCGCAGGAACTGGCTAACGTAGCCCATTGTCTCCCGGCGTACCTGCATGATCTGGCGCGGCGCCGTGCCGACCAGTTCGGTCATGCTGTCGCGGTGCAGCACGCGGATGGAGCCTGCGCCCGGCAGATAGTTTCCATATAGCGTACGCAGCAGCGTTGATTTTCCGGCACCCGACTGGCCGTGCAGCACCACGCACTCGCCGGCGTTGACTGAAAAGCTGATGTCGTCGAGCACATGCAATTGCACACCCTGCTGTTGATGCAGTGTGAAAGTCTTGGACAGATTATTTACTTCCAGAACGGTATTCATTGTTTCTCCGAATGCGTTGATTGCAACTGTACTATCACGGTTGCAATACGGATGAGACCAGCAGTTGCGTGTACGGATGCTGTGGGTCGTCCAGTATCTGATCGGTCAGCCCGCTTTCGACCACGCGCGAGCGCCGCATCACCATCAGGCGGTCAGCAAGCAGCCGAGCCACTGCCAGATCATGGGTCACAATCACGACGGCAAGACCCAGGTCGCGCACCAGGGCACGCAGCATATCCAGCAAGCGTGCCTGCACCGAGACATCCAGCCCGCCAGTCGGCTCGTCCATGAACACCAGCCGTGGATGTGAGACCAGATTGCGGGCGATCTGCAGCCGTTGCTGCATGCCGCCGGAAAAAGTGCGCGGCAGATCGTCAATGCGCGACTCGTCAATTTCCACCTGACGCAACCAGCGCTCCGATTCGCCGCGCAGCACACCATAATTGCGTACGCCTTGCGCCATCAGGCGCTCGCCGATGTTGGCGCCGGCCGACACTGTCATGCGCAGCCCATCGCGCGGGTTCTGTTCTACAAATCCCCACTCGGTGCGCAGCAAGGTGCGCCGTTGTGCCTCCGAGGACGCGTACAGATCCGTCACCGCGCCATCGGTCTGCCGATAGTGAATTGTCCCGGCATCGGGCTGGCTGCGGCCTGAAAGCACATTGAGCAGGGTAGACTTGCCAGATCCCGACTCGCCGACGATGCCCAGCACTTCGCCGGGATACAAATCGAAACTGACCGCCTGGCATCCCTTGTCCGGGCCAAACAAAAGGCCAATGTCCGATACCTGAAAAAGCGGTTCGCCGGCCAGTTCGTCCAGTACCGCACGACTCGCCTGATTGTTGATTGCCTGCAATGCACTCATTGTGTTACCTCTGCTTGTGCCACGCGCTGCGCGCAGTAGTCTGTATCAGAGCAGACAAATTCCCGACTGCCCTTGTCATCTGTAATAATCTCGTCCAGGAACGAATCCGTGGATCCGCAAATGGCGCAACTGTGCTCCCATTTCTGAACTTCGAATGGATGGTCTTCAAAGTCCAGGCTGGCCACATCGGTATAGGGTGGCACGGCGTACAGGCGCTTTTCACGGCCCGCGCCAAACAGCATGAGCGCGGCGCTGCGGTTCAGTTTGGGGTTGTCGAACTTCGGTATGGGCGACGGGTCCATCACATATCGTCCGGCTACCAGCACCGGATAGGCGTAGGCCGTAGCGATATGGCCGTAGCGGGCAATGTCTTCGTACAGCTTTACATGCATGACGCCGTAATCGTTCAGCGCATGCATGGTTTTGGTCTCGGTTTCCGACGGTTCAATAAAACGCAGCGGCTCGGGAATCGGCACCTGGAAGACCATGATCTGGTCATTGCTCAATGCCGTCTCGGGAATCCGGTGACGGGTTTGTATCACAGTTGCCTCGGTCGTATCCACTGTGGTGCGAACGCCCGCGGTGCGCGAGAAAAAGCGGCGTATGGACACGGCATTGGTGGTATCGTCTGCGCCCTGGTCGATCACTTTCAGTACGTCATCACGACCCAGGATCGCGGCGGTCAGTTGCATGCCGCCGGTACCCCAGCCGTAGGGCAGCGGCATCTCGCGTCCGCCGAAAGGCACCTGATAACCGGGAATGGCCACTGCCTTGAGCAACGCACGGCGAATCATGCGCTTGGTCTGTTCGTCCAGATAGGCAAAATTATAGGGTTCTGCTATGGCGTTCATGCCCGTTTCTCCTTCTGCGGCGGGACCCGTCCCGCTTCTGTTTCCTGCTGCTGTTGCTGTTGCTGGTCGAGCTCGGCCTGCGCGTCGCGTTTTCTCATTTTGCGAATCAGCTCAAGTTCAGCCTGGAAGTCCACATAGTGCGGCAATTTCAGATGTGATACGAAGCCGGCCGCTTCAACGTTATCGCAATGCATCAGCACGAACTCTTCCTGTTGCGCTGGTGAAGTAATCTCCTCGTCATACTCGGCCGCGCGCAGCGCGCGATCGACCAGGGCCATGCCCATGACCTTGCGCTCGTTATAGCCAAAAGCCAGACCGTAGCCGCGCGTAAATTGCGCAGGCTGGTCCTTGGAGCCGACAAACTGATTGACCATTTCACATTCGGTGACTTCGATATCTCCGGCCGGTACGGCAAAATCCAGTTCCTCGGGTTCCAGCCAGACTTCGGTAAAGCCGATTCGGATCTCGCCGGCAAATGGGTGGTTGCGACCATAGCCGCGCTGCGTGGAATAGCCCAGCGCAAGCAGAAACCCCTCATCGCCACGGGCCAGTGCCTGCAGGCGCTGCATCCGGTTGCTTGGAAAATCGAGCGGCTCACGGGTAATATCGGGAACCGGCTGGGCACTGTCCGTTTCTTCGCGCATCAGTCCTTCCTGCGCCAGCAGACCCAAGACGCGTGGAAAGTGCTGCCCTGCTTCTTGCATGGCGGCGTCAGCCTGCGCATCTGCATCCAGGTGCATCGCGCCGGGCAATGTCGCCTGCTGCGCATCTGCGGCTCCGTCTACACCGGCCTGAGTTCGCTGCAGCGCCTGGGGCTGTTCGCCTTCGGCCTGCAGGGTAAAGTCCAGCAGACGGTGCGTGTAGTCGAAGGTCGGTCCGAGCAGCTGTCCGCCTGGCAAATCCTTGTAAGTAGCGGAAATGCGTCGTTCCACCTGCATGCTCTCGGTGTGCAGGGGGCGACTGACACAGTAGCGACTCAGTGTGGTGCGATAGGCTCGCAACAGAAATATCGCTTCCAGCAGATCGCCCGCAGACTGTTTGATGGCCAGCGCGGCCAGCTCTCGGTCGTACAGCGAGCCTTCGCTCATCACCCGGGCCACTGCCAGCGGCATCTGTTGCGCGATCTGGGTCAGCGACAAGGGTGGTACGTCGGTCGCCCCGCGGCGTTTCTGATCGAGCAATCGATGCGCATTTTCGATAGCGGTTTCACCGCCTTTTACAGCAACATACATCGTATTCTCCTATAGGAAGCTGGCCACGGTACTGCGTGGCAAAGCCATCAACTGGCGCTGGCTGGTCATGAAAAAATCCAGCCCCTTGGGGAAATCGGTCACCCGGTTGCGTGCCGACCAGAACTGCTCACATAGCGGCAGTGTTACGGCGCGCTGTGATTCAATGCCCGGCCCTTCGAGCACGACCTGGCGCCCGCCTTCCAGGCTGTCCAGCTGGACGATCACCGTGCATGACAGCTCCGGATCGCGATCGGTGCCGCAACGAAATTGCTCAAGATAGTCAACCTCGGCAGCCGTAATGATGGCCAGGTCGGCCTGCTGCGGATCGTGGGTCACAGGGCAGGCACAGTGAAACGCCAGGTTGGCCCGAACCATGGGCGTATCGAGCGCCGGACTGAGCCATACTTGCGTATCGTCATCAAACAGCGTCAGCGCCAGGGAAAAGGTGGCTGGATGCATGATATCCAGGGCATCGGCAAAATCGGCCTGGGCGACCATGCCGGGTTCAGACATGGCCTTGAGCGCGGCGCGAAAACTCATTTGCGCATTCAGGACAGGGTCTGCAAACGCAGGAACCAGAACGGGAGCAGTCATTCATTTTCTCCTCGAAGAAGGGTAAAGAAGTCAACTTTGGAAGCGGCCACCTGGGCCTGTCTGCCCAGACGCGCCTGTTGCTGACTGCGCGCAAGCGGCTCGATCACCGATTGCATGAGTTTTGCTTTCTCGTCCCCGAGCAGCAAGGCATCGGCCAGCGCAGCCAGCTCTGCATGACGCTTGTTGCGTCCGGCAATGTAGCTGTACCCGGCACGACCGTCCTGCAGTTGCACGACGCAACGGGTGACCGTCATCTCGCCCAAGTTGAATGCCTGTCCAGTGCCGCCAGTGCGTCCCCGCACCATGGCCATGCCGGTTTCCGGCTTGCGTATGCATTGATAAGGCACACCGCCAAGCTCGGATTCGTACCCAGCCAACGCATCACCTGCGCGTGCGAGCACCTGCATCCAGCGTTGTCGCTCGGTCGGAGCAAAGTCCGCTTTCATATGTGTTCTCCGTTTAAAACTACCTGATATTGAAAACGGTCGGCGCGGCTGACAGAAAATGTCAACTCCACGGGATGACCGTGCTGGTTTTTGGATAGGGTGGTAACGGTAAGCACCGGCGCCGATTGTGGGATCAGCAGACGCGAGGCTTCGTCAATGGTGGGCAATCTGGCGCCGATCACGCTGGAAGCCCGCTGTAACTCACATCCGCGCTCTTTCAGATACTGGCGCATGGAATCACGTTTGTAGTCTTGCAGCAAGGCTTCGTAGCCGGAAGAAAAAAAGTGCGTCATGACGCTGATCGGTTCATTGTCGATGAATCGCAGCGTGCGGTATTCAAGCACGGTGCTGCCCGGTGCCAGGACCAGTTGCGTCAGTTCATCATGGTTGGCGGGGCGGCGATACACTTTAAGCAATTGCGCCCTGGCGGTGTGACCCATGGTTGAAAACTGATCGGTGTAGGCGGTTTTGGCCTGCACCGGATACAGCAGCGGCCGTGTCAGCACCTTGGTGCCCTTGCCCTTGATCCGGATAATATTGCCCTCTTGCACCAGCAAATCCAGCGCCCGCCGCACCGTATGGCGATTGACATCAAAACGCTCGGCCAGTCGCAGCTCGCCAGGCAGCAGGTCACCCGGTTTATACATAGACAACTCAGCCCGGATAGTGGAGGCCAGTGTCTGATAGAGCGGTTCATCTTGTCTAGACAAGTTCATCATTTTAAAAAGGCAGTTGCCTGCCTTGTTCCATCATACGAAGAATTTTCTGAGTCGCTGCGAGGCCACGTCGATCACGCTCACACAAAGAATAATGATGAGCAAAATGGCTGCAGTCTGTCCGAAAGCAAAGCCCCGGATTGCCTCCCACAATAACACGCCAACACCACCGGCACCAACCATGCCCACCACGGTGGCCGAGCGCACATTCGATTCAAACCGGTACAGTGCGTACGACACCCACAAGGGCATGACCTGGGGAATCACACCGAATATCACCTCTTGCAAAGCGCTCGCGCCGGTGGCCCGCACCCCTTCGACGGGACCCGGGTCAATCGCCTCGACGGCTTCTGCAAACAACTTGGCCAGTACACCCGTGGTGCCAAGAAACAGCGCCAGGGTGCCGGCAAAGGGTCCCAGGCCCACGGCCACCACGAACAACATCGCAAATACCATTTCATTGATAGAGCGCAGGGCATCCATCAGGCGACGCACCGGCTGGCAGACCCACCATGGCACCAGATTGGACGAAGACAATATGCCAAGTGGAATACCAAAAATAATCGCCAGAACGGTACCCCAGACGGCAATCTGGATGGTCACCAGCATTTCGCGCACATACATGCGCCATTCAGAAAAATCGGGCGGGAAAAAGTCCGCGGCAAAGGTGGCCATGTTGCCCGAATCGGTCCACAGCAGAACCGGATTCATTTCAGCGCCCTTCCAGGCCCAGGCCAGAAACAGCAGGAACAGCCCCCATCCCAGCATTTTTGCCCATGTCATGCGCGGCGGCTGCGCTGGCAGTGCGCCGGACATCGGGCTGGGGCTTGTCGTCAATACAGACATATTCATTTCCAGTTTATGGCAACCTGCAAACGCAGCGCAGGCCGCCATCATGATCAACTCAAATTACGAGTTTTTACCTTCGATTTGTTTCATGCGGGCAGAGATCTTGCTCAGCTGTTCATCCAGGCTGGCGATCTGCTTTTTGCGATCTTGCTCATCCAGTTTGCTGTCGCCGGCAATTTGCGAACGTTTTTTGAACAGTTCCAGTTGGCGGATAGGCAGTAACTGATCATTGCTTGAAGGCTTGAACTTGCCCCAGGCCAGGCCGTTGAGCACTTTGAGTTCTTCTGGCTTGTCGCCATAATTGTCAAAGAACGTTTTGAGTTTGGCCTTCACGTCGTCCGGCAGATTTTTGCGCCATACGATCGGATCGGCGGGAATCAGCGGGGACTTCCAGATGACCTTGAGCAGGGCTGCTTTGTCGGGGCTGGTCCTGTTCAAACGCTCCATGCCTTCGGTATTGAAGGTGGCGACATCAACCTGTTTGTTTGCCACAGACAGTGCATTCACTTCATGGCTGCCATTGACCGAGCGTTTGAAAATCTTGTTGGCATCGACATTGTTTTCAGCAAACACATAATAGCCGGGCACCAGATAACCGGACGTGGAGTTCGGATCGCCGTTGCTGAAGTTCAGTGTCTTGGCGTTGTCCAGCATGTCCTTGACTGAATTGATTTTGCTGTCTTTATGGGCGATCAGCAGGCTCCAGTAGCCAGGTTTGCCGTCTTTATCAACCGTCTGGTAGATCACTTCGCCATTGGCGCGATCCACGGCTTCCATGGCCGATTTGTTGCCGTACCAGGCGATGTCGACTTTATCAAAGCGCATGCCCTGGATAATGCCGGCATAGTCGGGCGCAAAGAAAGCCTTTACCTTGTAGCCGGTTTGTTTGGACAGATCGGCCAGAAACGGTTCCCACACGGTTCTCAGGTTCTGGGAAGATTCCGTAGAGATAATGCCGAAATTGAGTTCCTTGGATTCCTGGGCCTGAACCGCTGCGGCACTCATACCCAGCGCGAACAGGGAAATGCCAAGACGGCGAATGGTCGATTTGAACATGTAAATTCCTAATGAAATAATGTTTAAGCTGCTGCCAGAACCAGGCGTGCCGGGTCTCTGGCGGGTGTTTTCTGTGCCTCCTGTTCTCCGAACAGAAGTGCCGTACCTATTTCCGAACCGTACAGATCGCTCAGAAAATCGTTGCTCAGCCCGCTGATGGGGCCGTCGAAGTACTTCTTGCCGCCTTTGAGCGCTACCGCATGGCGACAATATTTCACTGCGTAATCCACCTGATGCAGCGTAACAATGACTGTTTTCCCGTCATGCTTATTGATGTCTGCCAGTGTCTCCATGACCCGGCGAGCCGATTCCGGATCCAGTGACGCGATGGGTTCGTCCGCCAGAATGATTTCAGCCTTCTGGCACAGGGCGCGGGCAATGGCCACGCGCTGTTGCTGGCCGCCCGACAGGGTGGAAGCGCGACGATAAGCGTACTCAAGCAGGCCTACCCGCTCCAGTGCCCGCAAGGCGTTGTTCACTTCTTCCTTGTTGAACAGTCCGAGTGCGCCGCGTACGCGCGACATGCGCCCCAGACTGCCCAGCAGTACGTTCTTCAATACTGACAGTCGCCCCACCAGGTTGAATTGCTGAAAGATATAACCGATGTCCGAACGCAGCCGGCGAACATTGCGGTTCAATATGCCGTCTTTCTGCATTTGCTGGCCCAGCATCTGTATATCGCCACCAACCTGGCGATCACCGGTGGCCAGGCCGGCCAGATGACGCAACAACGTGGATTTGCCGGAGCCGGATGCGCCGATCAGCGCGACCATCGCGCCAGGCGCCACGTTCAGTTCCAGATCGTGCAGGACCTGTCTGGTGCCGAATGTCTTGTTCAGATTCTGAACCCGGATTGCCTGAGTCATCGTATTCCTCTATGTATTTTGCAACCGCCGGATCGATACATCGAAAAAACGGCCGACCGCAAGCAGCAAATGCCAGCAGTCGGCCAGTTAGAGCGGGCCGCTGCTGTTCAAGTGCTGTCATATTAAGGAATATGTGTGACAGTCCGGTTAATGCCGTCTTACAAGGCCATGACAGTTTTGCCATTTTTGGGGCAATTTACTAGACAAGCCGGATATCGCGAGCAGAAATAATTCTTATAATTAATCAATGATTTGGCATTTATGCAACACTATTTCTTGCGCATAACATAGACAAGTGAAAACGACCTAAAAAGTGTAACAACGGCCCTGAACCGGACATAAGGATGCAGGCCGGGTGATTGGCCCGCCAGGGTTGCCCTGCCGGCGGGCGCCGGACTAATAGTGACGGGTGCGATGGGCAGTCCGGTGGCGCATGATTGCACTCGTCATCAAGGGCAATCGTGCAGCGACAACGCAATGGTAGCGGCAGCGCCCTCGCCCACCTCGCCTGACCCTGTATAGGCACAAGGCAAAGGCAAAGCCGCCTGGTCATGGGCCGGGCGCGCAATCTCTCATGGCAAGGACCAGGAACGAAAAAGCGCTTAGCGTTGCGCTGTTGGCCCGGGAGACAGCATGAGCATCACGAATGCAATGGCCAAAGCCGCCGCGGCCAGCATGAAAAGCAGCCAATACTGGCCGTTGGAATGCGCAAACACAAATGACATGGCATAGGCAGCGGCCGCCTGCATAAGCGCAAAAGCGGTTGTCGCCCTGCTCCAGGCGGTTTTTTGCTCCGTCGGGGAATGCGGCAGCATCTCGCGCAGACGCCCCAGAACCAGCGGCACGATGCCCGGCGTGAATGCGCCCACCGCAAAGCTGGAAATACCCAGCAGAATGGGCGCGGTGCTCAGGATCGGAAGACTGACCATAAGCAGTTGCAGCAGCAACGCCGCACGCAGGGTCAATCCATAGCCAATGCGATCGGCTACCGCACCGGTGCACAGGGGTCCTGCCACAGCCCCCAGACCGTAAATCACCCAGAAAAACGACCCGGTATTGACGCCCCAGCCAAGCCCACGCGCGACATAATCCACGAGAAACACCATGTGCGCCACCAGTCCGACCGCATTCAGACCATAAACAAGATACAGCACATACAGGCCACGACTGCCAGCTCCAGCGGATATGGGCGACGGCGTAGCCTGCATACCCATCGGGTCGCCAGGATCGCCCGCTCGGTGGTTCAGGTTCGGCGCAGCTTCGGCAGGAACCGTTACCGGCGCCAAGACTGATGTAGATGTGGATGTACACGCAGCTGTCGATGTTGTCGATATCGGTGCTGCTGGTGTAGATGTTGTCGATGTTGCTGTTGCTGGCGCCGCCGGTGGCCAGCTGGACCAGGCCAGAAGCGTCAATAACAAAGACAACAACCCCAGTCCCAGCCATGTTTGCGTCAAGCCCAGTTGCAGCAGCATCGGCACCAGCGTGCCCGATGCGGCCACACCCAACCCCACCCCGGTAAAGATGACGCCACTGGCAAGCCCGCGACGCGAGGGCAGCACGAAAGGCAGGATGGACGTGGCAGCAAGCACCATCAGGCCGCCACCGGAGACGCCCGACACAAAACGCCACAGAAAAAACCAGATAAACGATACCGGCAGCGCACAGGCAAAAAAAGCAAGCGTCGCCAGGACCATCATCAGCCGCAGGGCAGCACGCGTCCCGGTCTGCCGGGCGATGCCAACGCCCAGCAGCGCGCCGGCCAAATATCCTGCCAAATTGGCCGCCCCCAGATAGGCTGCGGTGGAGGCAGAGAACCATTGTGCGTTGATAATGGCCGGCAGCAATGGTGTGTAGGCAAAGCGCGCCAACCCGATGCCCACCAGGCTGGCGCAAAGCCCTGCCATCAACATCCGCCACTCCGGCAACTGCGTAGGGGTATTAGCGGTCGACTGTGCTGTGCGCATCTTCAAGGCTTCGTTCCGTCACTCCGAGGCGCTGCCGAGCAGGGCGCAGAAATTGGCCAGGTCCACATTGCCGCCGCTGATAATAATGCCCACACGCTTGCCACGCACCAATTCTTTTACAGTGCAGGCGCCAGCCAGCGACAGACAGCCCGTGGGTTCGACCAGCATTTTCATGCGCTCGGCATAAAAGCGCATCGTACGAATCAGCTCCTGATCAGTAACGGTCAGGATATCGGCGACTTCGCGTTCAATGATGGGAAACGTGTAGTCACCCAGAAACTGCGTCTGCGCGCCATCGGCAATGGTTTTTGGCATATCAATGCGCACGATATGGCCGGCGCGCAGGGACAGTTGTCCATCATTACCCGCTTGCGGTTCCACGCCATAGATTTGGCATTCCGGAGCAAGGGCCCGCGCCGCCAGGGCCGAGCCCGACAACAATCCGCCGCCACCCAGGCAGACAAAAAGCAGATCCAGCGGTCCGGTCTCCTGTATCAGTTCCATGGCGGCCGTGCCCTGACCGGCGATGACATCGGGGTGATCATAGGGCGGGATGAGTGTGTAGCCGTGTTGCTGTGCCAAACTTGTGGCAATGGCCGCCCGGTCTTCGGTGTAGCGGTCATATTGCACCACCTGCGCGCCATAACCGCGTGTGGCTGCCAGCTTGGCGGCGGGCGCATCCAGCGGCATCACGATGGTGGCTTTGACATTGAGCACAGCAGCGGCCAGCGCCACACCCTGGGCGTGGTTGCCCGAAGAAAACGCAATTACCCCCGCGCGCTGTTGCGCTTCGCTCAATGCCGCGATCGCATTGAATGCGCCACGAAACTTGAAGGCGCCAATGCGCTGCAGGTTTTCACATTTGAAATACAAGCTGGCGTCCAGCTGCGCGTCAATGGTCCTGGAACGCAGAACGGGCGTGCGGTGCGCATAACCTTTGATACGTTCCGCTGCGGCAACGACATCAGTATAAGTGGGCAACGTCTGCATAATGCTCCTGTTTCAGAAATGGTCCTGCCGCGCAAAACGTCATGACCTTGCCGGTTTATCTCAATCAGCATATTCTACCCGCGTTTGAGTCGTTACAATGGACGCCATCATCAGGCCAGATCGAGAAGCATCCATGTCCATGCAAAACAACTCAGTTGCCATTATCGGCGCCGGCATTGTCGGCTTGTGTACCGCGCACGCCCTCAGAAAGGCGGGATGGCAGGTAACTGTATTTGACGCGCAGGACCCGGGATCACAATGCTCTTTCGGCAATGCCGGTGCCTTGTCCGAAGGATCTGTCGCGCCATTGGCCATGCCCGGTGTCATCAGGCAGGCAGCCTCCATGCTGCTGGACAGCACCAGTGCGCTGCATGTCCCGCTGGCTTACCTGTTGCCGGCGATGCCCTGGTTTGTTCGATTTATCGGGGCGTCACGGCCGGAACGCGTCCGGCAAATCGCAACCGCCCTTCATGATTTGCTAACGGAATCGGTGCGTCATCACACGGAACTGGCCCATGACATCGGCTGCGCCCATTTGATAAAAACCACAGGCCAATTACACCTGTACCCGGACGCCAACAGCCGCGACAAGGACAAGGCGTCCTGGCAGCTCAAGGCCGACTTCGGACTGGCGATGCAGTCGGTGGACCGCGCTGCCATTGCCGAACTGGAACCGGCAGTCAGCGACACCTATCGCTGCGGCTGGTTTCTACCGGACGAAGGGTGGGTCAGCGACCCGTTCCAGTATTCGCAGGCCCTGGCCAGGGCGAACACAGAC
>NZ_JBQEAU010000100.1:0-17251 GCF_052108595.1 Advenella sp. | reverse complement strand
TGACAAACAGTACGGAAAATTCAAAGCTGAATGACGGATGTGTTCAAAACTGAATGACGAATTTTTTGTAAGTCGTTGATTCTAATATACTGTGAATTCGTAACTCAATGACAATCGACAGGGGTCGACTGTCGAACCATCCATAATCCGCTGAATGGCCTCATCAATGATGTGCAAAGGGACAAAAAAAACCACTCGTTTGGCTTAACTGGGTGCTCAAACCGGTCCTCGATGGTCAGATCGAGCTGCGCCCTCCGGCAGGCGCGTATGTCGTGCGCCCGCTTAGCTCACACCCGTCACGGAAAATACGCGTCTTCACTGAATTCCTGATTGAGTACTTTGAACAGTCCCCTTATTTTGGGAAACCTGCTCTTGGCTGAAACGTTCATCGACCATGATGACTTGAAGGGGGTTTAGCGCCGCAGCAGTAAAAGCCGAACTGCCGAACGCAAACATCCATATCGGATACCTCGGAGGGTGTAGCCGGCAGTATTTATACTAGTGTCCTAGCATACCCACCGGCCGAGGACGTTACTCTTTGCCCACCTTAAAGGGGCCCGCGTCTTCAGATGTCTTCACCGTCCACGAGCCGGACTGCCGGAACGAGCTGGCAGAAGCATAGGTATCTTCCATGAACTGGAAATAGATCATCTTTCCGTCACGGACCTTGGCATGGACGGAAAACGGTGATGTGAACACGCGGTCTACCGCAATGGACCGATAAGTAAACTTACCGAAAATCGCGACGTCCTCGCCAGAGGCGATTTTATCAGTGACGGTGAAGTCTTCGGTTTTCCAATAATCGGCGAGCTGCAAGAACAAGCGATTGAAGATTTGCGGGCCTAGAGAAACATAGGTTGCGTCTGGCGCCGCCAGCTTCTCTGCAGCAGCGAACGAAGTGCGCATAAGATCTTTCTCCGAACATACGAGCGCTTCGGCTTACACAGTGGGTCGATACAATGAGACTGCATTATCCCACAGCACTTTTCTGGATAGTTGCGGTCCTAGAACCTCTCGGATTATCTGAATATCCTGGGCTTGAAAAGGGCGTTTTGCCCGAGTTGATGGAAGGTCTGTGCCAAAAATGAGTGCGTCAGGGTTTCTTTGTGCAATACGTTCTAATGCCTTTGATACATTCATTTTGACTCGACCAAACCCAGTGGCTTTGATACGTGCGCCTGCATCTACCAAATCAAGTAACACAGGTAAGCCTTCCTCGGTCATGCCCAAGTGATCAATTACTATTTGCGGCAGGTTTGACAGTTTTTCTACGTGTTGCTTTAAACTGGCAGCATCCGCATAGATCTCTGCATGCCATTTGCCTACGGTATGAACACGAGTCGCCATTTGTACCAAATCATCTATGTTTGTTGTGCGGCCTCTATACATGTTGAAACGTAGAGCGCGAACCCCAACAGCAGCCAGATCAGAGATCTCGCTGTCCGGCATATTCGGTGGAGCCTGAGTTACCCCGACCCACCTAGGGCCGAGCTTGCTCAAAACTGCTTTCAAATATGTTTGGTCAAATCCCTGGAACGAGCCAGATACGACAGCTCCAGAAGTAATCCGCAACGGTTTAACGTCGGACAAATATTGTTGTAGCGGATAAGGCGGTGGCAAATATCCCTGATTTGGTATTAAAGGATAATTAGGGTCAATTATATGACAATGAGAATCGAATAGTTCTTCCGAACCCGAGCTTTCTGCAGCGTATCCGATCATGCTGCTTCCTGCGCCGAGTGTGGTAAGTGCGGCTAAACCTTGTATAAATTTGCGACGTGAATACATTGTGCTCCTCCTGGGTTTTATTTATTCGGCTCTTATAAGTGAATGAATTATGTTGGCAATTTCTTTGGGTGCTTCAATCGGGGTGTAGTGTCTTAGTTTGGGTAAAACGACGAGTTTTGAATCTTTGATGCAGTCTTTGATTTCCCGCGCCATTTTCACCGGCGTTGCGTAGTCTTCTTCTCCTACTACGATTGTCGTCGGCCCTCTGTAATGGCTTAGATTTGTTCGCTCGTCCGCGTTGCCAAGCATACGGCAACTTTCCAGATACGCTACGGGGTTATTTTTGAGAAACACTTCTATTGCTTGTGGAATTTGATCTGGGCATTTGGTAATGTAATCATCAGAGAACCAGCGGTGAAGTTGAAATCCGATCAGGTCCGATAATCCGTTGTTCATAGCACGCTGCCCGCGTTCCTCCCAGGCAGATATCGCACTGAGTCCATAATAGGCAGTCGTGTCTATTACACATAAGCTTGCTAATCGGTCTGGATACCAGCCTGCGAAGGCAAGTGCTACAGTGCCACCCATTGAGCACCCCACCAAGTGCACGGACGGAATTTCCAAATGATCGAGAACATCGACAACATCATCAGCAAATTGTTTTGTGGAATATGGACCATTAGGGCGATCAGAATCTCCGTGTCCACGGCAGTCGAGCGCGTAAACAGTGGCATTCACATGAAGTTCCCGGGCTACGTCCGTCCACATTTTTCCATCCATCGCAAGAGCATGGATAAATAGGACTGGCGTCTCTGCAGCTTGTCCGTTGCACAAAATGCGCAAATTTAATGCACAGTTATCTCTGGTTAAAATAATCAAACTAGATTCATCGGCCCCTTGATTACTTCGGTCGGTTTCTCTCATTTTGCGTTCGCCCCGGATTTCTCAACTAATTCCTTCCAGAACTCGAGATCCTTGGCCATTTTCGCGTCCAACTCATTTGGGGTGCTGGTTTTGACTTCAAAGCCACTATTTGAGAGTTCTTTTCTCAGCTTTGAATCCGATAACACTTTAGCAATGTCACTCGCTATTTTTTCTCGTATCTCAATTGGGGTGTCTTTGGGGGTCATGAAGCCAAACCAGGTATCAACCTCATAGCCCTTCAATGTTTCACCGACTGTTGGTACCTCAGGAAAAGAGGCAAGCCTTTCTTTAGAGGTAATAGCGATTGCATGAATGCGGCCACTTCGAATCAGACTAATAGTCGCAGGCAGTCCTGTAGAGACCAGTTGAATTTGTCCTCCCATCAGGTCGGCCAGTGCAGGGCCGCCTCCTCGATAGGGGATATGGGTAAGCTGTTTAGCACCCTGTCGCTTCATGAGTTCTGCTGCCAGATGCCCGGGTGAGCCGCTACCCGCAGTGCCGTAATTTAAGGGTTGCTCAGATTTAAGTACATCAGTCATGGTTTTGAGAGATGAATTCTCACCACTGACCAATACTTGAGGCGCTGTTGCAACTAGAGCAACACCAGATAAATCTTCGATTGCATTGAACGGAGGTTTGGGAAATAACAAAGGATTTGCCAGCACGCCGTCTCCCCAGAACAACAATGTATATCCATCGCCTGGTCTATTTATGACGTTTTGTGCCCCTATATTTCCACCAGCTCCCGCACGGTTTTCAATTACTATGGGCTGTCCCCACAATTTTCCCAGGCCGTTACTAATGTGTCGTGCTATTACGTCAAAGCTGCCTCCTGGGCTGAAAGGCACTACCACTTTAACTGGTTTTTCGGGAAAAGTGCTTTGAGCAATGCTAGCGGTTCCCGCGATAGACAGTGCACCGGCCACCATTGCTTGCATGAATATTCTTTTGCTATTACCCATCAATGTTTAAACTCCTTCTATACTGATAGACAGCTATTTATATATCAGACTTTTAAATAGCTTTAAAAATACGAAAATATTAATCTCAACTCCTATATAGGAGTATAGATGTTATATAATCTTTTGACATTACGGGTTTTCCCGTAGCAATTGCATGTAGGAGTGAGATTTGGCTTTAAAAACAGACACGCGCTTACCATTACATATTCAAGTGCGAGACGAGTTATTGCGCCGTATTTCAGATCGCATTTGGACCGCAGGAGAAGCGCTACCTGGGGAAGAGCGGCTAGCTGCTGAGTTTTCTATCTCTGTTGGAACAATGCGTAAGGTAATTCAAGCCCTGGTGCAAGAGGGGGTGCTTGAACGCATCCATGGCAAAGGAACGTTTGTTACCAGTGCATTCGAGCGGACCTCAATGCTTCGGTTTGTACGTTTTCGTGGGCCAGGTAAAAATACTTTGCCCAAAGCCAATGTTTTGAAACTATCCATAGAAAAGGCGCCCGCTGAGATCGCAGCAAAGTTGCAACTTACTCCTGGAGCGAAAACAATTTATATGCACAGATCACGTTCCTATGATGACGAAATTGTTTTGGTAGAGCATATCTGGTTGTCTCATAAACGCTTTTCTAAACTCATTCCACATTTAGAGACTGAATCGCCTCCTTTGCTTTACCCAATCTACGACTCCGTATGTGGCGTTTTGGTTTCCCGGGCTATTGATGAGTTGGAAATGGACGTGATTTCCCAGGAAGATGCCCAAGTGTTCAAGGTCCCTGCGGAAACGCCGTGTATGAGAATAGAACGTACGATGCATGATCATCTTGGAGACGTCGTAGAGTGGAGAACATCTTACGTTCCGGCCAATCGATTTCACTACACAGTGGAAATTCGCTAAGGTTCGTAGGACCGTCCTTAAGACTTGGACCAGGATAATCAATGGCTGGATGGCATAAGCATCGAATTTTGAAAACGAGGTAATATTTTGCACAATAGTTTTTTAACTCATGAGATTAAGAATTCCTTTGCTCTTACTGGAAGATTGCGTGCTTCTATAAACGTAGGGAACCCGATATTGGCTAAACGGGGCGGCGATAATGTTGGCGGCGTTTCAGTGGATTTGGCACAAGCATTTGGTGATGCATTGGGCGTAGAAGTGGAGTTCAAGGTGTTTGAGTCAGCCAGGGAGTCGGTCCAAGCAGTCTCGAATAACAACGCGGACATCGGTTTTTTTGCGATAGATCCGCTGCGAGCCAACGAGATAGCCTTTACTCCACCCTATGTGCTAATTGAAGGCTCCTATTTGGTCGCAGAAAATTCTGCGCTTACCAGTAATCATGAAGTGGACGCTCCAGGGATGCGATTAGTAGTAGGGGCAGGCAGCGCATATGATTTGTTTCTCTCGCGCGAAATAAAGCATGCCGAAATCATCAGATCGGCAACTTCGCCCACGGTCGTTGATACCTATGTAGCCATTTCTGCAGATGTTGCGGCGGGCGTGAAACAACAATTGGAGGCGGACTCCCAGAGATTGGGAGGATTAAGATTGCTGCCAGGAAATTTTATGGTGATACGTCAAGCGATGGGATGTTCCAAATCGCTCCCTGAGGCTGCAACTCGCTTTCTACGAAACTTTATTGAAGCAAAGAAGAGAAGCGGTTACGTAGGCGAGTCCTTAATTAGAAATAGAATCGATGGGGCGACGGTGGCTCCACCAGATGGACAGTAGGTTTCGTCATTAATAGTGGTTTATCTATTAGCATTAGCTGGAACATTGCCCACTAGCAGAGATAAAGGCCAGGAAACTCGCCTTCTTTGTTCCCGGCTTCCCCATCTTTCGCGCAACTCTGTTTCAAAAGCGGTGACAGGATTTGAGGTCAAGGTCTTTTGTGCGAGTTTCACTGCGGACCAAGTTGACACATAACCAAGTAGATCGTCAACGGTCCAGGACACAGTAATGGCCAGTTCTGGCAGCATTCTTTTAGGAAAAGGGAAGGGAAGATTTCGATATCCTTCCTCTACATGTCTTCTTTCAGCAGGCCAATATGGGCCGATAACTTCATAATAGAAATTTTGAACAAGCTCGTCGACGTCGCCGTCAACATGTAGCACACCATAAGAAATAAGAGCAATGCCGGCATCTGGTACGGCAATACGCTGGACTTCTTGGTAGAACTTGTCTAAGTCAAGCCAATGAGCAGCCTGCGCAACGGTAATGAGATCAACCGATCTATCGGGTAAACCGCTTTCTTCTGCAGGCGCAGCACGGTAAGTAACCCCTTTCTTAGCCTGCGTTTTTTGGATTTGTGCGGTGCTAGCATCAGTAGCAATAACCTGGGTAAATTTTTCAGCTAGTAGTACAGAGAGTTGCCCTGTTCCACATCCACAGTCGAGCGCAAGCTTTGTTCCTGGACATATTTTGACTAGTTCATCGACCAGCTCAGGTGGATAGGTCGGTCTGTGTGCAGCGTAATTGTCAGAACCGGTGGAGAAATGATCTTTGAACGGGGTTTGGGTCATAGTAAAAGTTGGGTTGAGAACATCTATTGGACAAATGCATTAGCGCTAATGTACAATATTTTTTATGAATTTAAAAGTAAAACCTGGCTTGGGAGAGCTGCTCCGATACCTTGTGGAGCTCGTCGATGAAGGAGCGGAAGATCATTACCGCGCAATGAATGTAGCCTATCGAGCTAGATATACTCCAGTAATGAGAGCCTTAAGCGTAGGGGCTGAGACTATCTCCGACATCACCGCTAGCACTTATTTAACGCAAGGCGCTATTAGTCAATCAGTTGGATTGATGGAGAGGGACGGTCTAATAACGAGACATGCGTTGGAGGATGGGCGTAAGAGCGCTGTGCATTTGACGCCAAAAGGCAGGGCATTACTAAAGAAGTTGGAACAGCACTGGAAGGTGACTTTCAATACTATTGAAAATTTAGAACAGGAAATCGAGTATCCGCTTTTGTCCGTTTTGGAAAGGGCCGCTCGGGCGCTTGAGCATAACGGCTTTTCAGCCAGACTGAGCGAGGAAAAGAAAAAGCAACAAAGTTAGTATGCTAGTAGAGTGGTAGCCCCTATATTTCTTATACTTTTGTCTGATTTCCATTCGCATCGAACACCTCGAAAGGTGCGGCCGGCAGTATTTTCACTAGTATCCTAGCATACCCACCGGCCGAGGACGTTACTCTTTGCCCACCTTAAAGGGGCCCGCGTCTTCAGATGTCTTCACCGTCCACGAGCCGGACTGCCGGAACGAGCTGGCAGAAGCATAGGTATCTTCCATGAACTGGAAATAGATCATCTTTCCGTCACGGACCTTGGCATGGACGGAAAACGGTGATGTGAACACGCGGTCTACCGCAATGGACCGATAAGTAAACTTACCGAAAATCGCGACGTCCTCGCCAGAGGCGATTTTATCAGTGACGGTGAAGTCTTCGGTTTTCCAGTAATCCGCGAGCTGCAAGAACAAGCGACTGAAGGCTTGCGGGCCCTTGTTTGTGCCGGTCCAGGGAAGGATCTTCTTGAGTTCCGGATTGTCGAAATTCAGAGAAACATAGGTCGCGTCTGGCGCCGCCAGCCTTTGTGCAGCAGCTTCAACTTTATCTGGCGCCGTGTTGGCCAGAAACTCCATCACAACCGCGAGAGAAGCAGCAGACTGCGCTTCGCTAGTCGACTGTGCTGCAACAGTGTTGACAGGCAAAATGGACGCAGCGAGCGTAGTTACTGCAGCGAGCGCTTTAATTCGAGCAATTGTGTTCATGAGTTTTCTCCGTTTATATCGTTAATTACCGCTAGTTGTTCGTGACATTTCACGTTTGCGAGCCAGGGTTGATAGGGTGAGCCATGTGCGAAAATACTGGAATCTAATCTGGTGAATGGCTGGATGGCGCTTAATCATCGGCTACTTGTCCTTGTCCGATTCTGCGAACATCCATGGGCGTAAAGCTCGATGAACGCGAGGAAGGATCACCCATGTCAGAGTGACCGTGAGTACTATCGAGCTTGCTGTCAGTAGCACGAGCCAGTTCACTGAGTCTGCAAGGGGGCGGGCCAGGACCACATTGACAGCAACCAAAGTCGGGTAGACACCCAGCCATGTCGCAGCCGCCTGCTTCCATTTGGGCATGCTGGCTGATCCCGGAATGCTGACGATGCTAGTATGGCCGGCTTGCGGCTGGATGGTCCGCAATGAGTAATTTAAGCCCTCCGCGCGCAACAGCAGGAATGCGTCCGATACCAACCAACTGTCCAGTTGTTCCTGGGAGTCGAACTGCACCACCGTATGGGATATCGCCGGCCCTTGATCAAGCCGAATAATCGAGCGAAAGCCGGACGCTGCGCGAACGCTCTCTCCCATTTTTTTCGCCCATTCAACGAATGCCTGTTCGTGCGCAGGGCGAATAATGTGACTGACGACTACACCAGAAATTTCTGACATGCTCGTTATTCCTTTTATCTGCGTGGTTGCTTATGCATTTGCCCCGCCGTCCACAGTCAGGGCGATGCCAGTCACCATTTTTGCGGCAGGGCTTGCAAGGAACACGACCGCGTCAGCGATCTCTCTTGGCTCGGCGTAACGCCCGATTGAGGACAGAGCTCGCTGGAAATCTGCACTTTCTCCATCCGCCGGGTTAGCCTCAGTATTGGTCGATCCGGGTTGGACTAGATTGACCGTAATGCCCTGCGGGCCGAGTTCGCGCGACAGCCCACGAGTGAACGAGAGCAGAGCCGACTTTGACATGGCGTAAGCTGTGATTCCCGGAAACGGGACGCGCTCTGCTAAAGCCGACCCGATCGAGATGATGCGACCGCCCTCGCGCAGGTGCGGTATTGCGGCTTGTGCCGCAACAAAGGGACCGCGGACGTTGACGTCCATCATCGCCTGGAATTTGGCCAGATCGACCTGCGCGACAGGGCCAGTGAGTCCGAGGGCGGCGTTGTTGACGAGAATATCGAGACTGCCAAGCGTTTCGACGGTCTCGCTGACGGCCCGCTTTATGGCATCCGGATTGGCACTGTCGGCTTCAATAGCCAGGCCACGGCGACCCAGTTTCTCGATCGAAGCCACGATGCTTTGCGCATTCTTGGCCGACTTTTGGTAGGTGATGGCCACGTCCGCGCCGTTAGCGGCCAGGGCCTGTGCGATTGCGGCGCCAATGCCGCGGGAACCGCCAGTGACCAGCGCGCGCTTGCCTGTAAGACTCATAATATTTCTTCCTTCTATGACATTAATGACCAAGAGGGGCCCCAACAACGGCGACTCAGGTGACGCTTAGGCTTGCATCAGGCCCGGATTGAACGTAATTGTTCTGATCTCGGTAAAGTCGTCGATCGCCGTTATGCCATTCAGACGCCCGAGGCCCGAGTGTTTGGAACCGCCTTCTTCGGCGTCTTCGCTGACGGCGCCCCATTCATTGATCCAGACCAAGCCCGCTTCGATCCTGGGAGCAATACACAGGGCCTTCGATAGGTCGCGCGTCCAGATGCTGGCCCCCAAGCCATAGATACTGTCGTTAGCCAGGGCGACGGCCTCCTGCACCGTGGAAAAGCGCTGCATGGTGACCACGGGGCCGAAGGTCTCCTGCTGAACGACTTGCATCTTTGGATCAGTAACCTCCAGGAAAGTGGGGCGAAAAAATGCACCTTTCGACAGCGGACCATCGGTTAAAGGTCCTCCTCGCACGACGACCTCAGCGCCTTCGGCAATGGCACGCTCAACAACTTTATTGACCCGTTCGACGTTCTCGCGGTCGATCATCGGGCCCATATCGCTCGACAGGTCCGCCGCAGGTCCGATCTTCACTGCGCGCAGGCGCTCGGCGAACCGTTTCTTGAACTCCTCGGCAATCCCTTCATGCACGATAACGCGCTGGCCTGTCACGCAGAACTGGCCCGCGAACTTCGTCAGCGACGTCACGAGCATCGGCAGCGCCAGATCAAGATCGGCATCGTCAAACACGATTGCCGGGGTCTTGCCACCCAATTCCAGCCCGATGCGCTTGAAATGCGGTGCTGCGCTAAGCGCGATCGCCTTGCCTGTTCCGGTGCTGCCAGTAAAGCTAATGACCGGAACCTCCGGAGAGGCAACGATATGTTTGGCACCGTCGCCAGCCTCGTCAGTGAACACGTTGATCACCCCGCGTGGCAGTTCCGGTACCTCGGCAAAGATCTTCGAGATAGTCGCGGTGATCTGGGCACTCTTGCCCGGCATCTTGACGATCACAGCACAACCGGCCGCCAGGGCAGGCGCCAGCGATCGCACCATTAAAATAACAGGGGAGTTCCAGGGTGCTATGACGCACGCCACGCCCATCGGCTGGCGCCTCATCATCGCGATTCTTCCCGGCCCGGAGTCCACAATCCGTCCGGCTTCCGTGCGCGCGATGCCAGCAAAGTACCGCAGCGACGGAATGCAAAGATCGACTTCGAAGGTGGCATCGCCCTGGATCTTGCCGTTTTCGGTGTAAAGGATCTTGATAAGTTCATCCCGATTACGCTCGAACGCGTCCGCGAGCTTGTCGAGCACACGCGCCCGCAGCTTGCGGTCATGTACCCACTCTGACTCGCTCATTGCGCGCTTCGCGGCGACTATGGCCGCCTTGGCGGTTTCAACACCACCTTCGGCGTAAGTGCCGATGACCTCGTAGGTGGCGGGGTTTATGGACTCACGGACCGTATCCGAGCCCAGCCACTCGCCGCCGACCCAGTTCAACGCGGGATTGGACTGGTGGGAGGTATTCATATTCATGGGAGACTCCTGTGTTTCGTTTGGTGAATTGTCGGCGAGGCATTACCCAGCCGGGCTGCAATCCGTTCAGCGACCATGACGGTTGTCACGTTGGTTGGCACTGACGGAACATGAGGGAAGATCGATGCATCGACAACGTGCAGGCCGCTGATGCCACGCACCGCGCCCCAGGCATTGACGACGGCCGTCGGATCATCGTCGGCACCCATCGGAACAGTGGAGGTCGGATGGGCATAGGTAGAGACGTTCGCAATGACGTATTCTCGCAACCGTGCATCGTCTGTCGGCAGGGGCGGAGTGATACCACTATCGACAATGCCGGCGAACGGCTCGGTCGCGGCGATCGTGCTCGTCAGGCGCACGACCTCCATCAGGCGTTCGAGATCGCTCGGATCGTCGAGGAAGTTGTATTGGATGCGAGGGTGGACCCGGGGATCGCGCGACATGATCTGGAACGAGCCGATGGAGCGCGGCAGCACCAGCGCCGATGCCAATACAATCGCGCCGCCAGTGGTGCTGTGCATTGGATCGAAGAAGTGCGTCGCTGAAATCTGAAGATCAAGGTCGCCAGAACTTGCGCCCTTCGAACCCGTCCACGCCAACGCTCCGGCGGCAGGCAACATCGCCTTATGCTCCGCCTTCAGCGCATAGACACCGTAAATGAGGGGGTGGTCCTGAAGTCTCGCGCCCACCGGCAGGTCCGCCACCACCGGAATATCGAGGCTGCGAAGGTGCGCCGAAGGACCAATCCCGGATCGCATCAGGATCGCCGGACTTCCAAACGCACCCGCGCAGAGGACCACCTCACCGCCCGACACGACTTCGCCGGTGACCAGACGTACGCCGTCGGCGCGTTTGCCTTCGAGCACCAGCCGATCGACCTCGGCATCGCCTCGGATAGTCAGGTTGGGACGCGCGCGTACGGCATCGGAGAGATAGGTCATACCGGTGTTCATCCGCACGCCGTCCACAACATTGAGCGGATATGGCCCTACGCCATCGGCAGTGGCACCATTGAAGTCGCTGACTGCTGCCAGGCCATTGGCGCGCGATGCGTCCACGAAGGCACGCGATGACGCCGACAGCTCCGCCATAGTGCGCTGTCGGATGGGAAGTGGTCCGTTACGGCCATGCCAGTCACTTTCACCGCTCGGGGTATTCTCCAATGTCTTGAAAGTCGGTAATACGTCGTCCCACGACCATCCCTCGATCCCGAGTGCAGACCAGCGGGAGAAATCAGACGGCCGGGCGCGTATCGCCACGGTGCCGTTTAGCGCAGTACTACCGCCGATCACCTTGCCACGTGGGGCTGGGATATCGTGACCCAGCTTTGCCTTGTCGTCGCTCACGTACTGCCAGTTGAAATCCGGCGCCGCGACTGTCCCGGCGTCAGTCAGGCTGGAAGGATAAGCCTTTGGCGCAAAGTCCGGACCCGCGTCGAGAAGCAGCACCTGTCTCGAAGGGTCTTCGCTAAGTCGGGCAGCGAGCACAGCTCCGGCGGAGCCCCCGCCGATGATGATCACTGCAGGCTTTCGGGCAAAGGCGCTAGCGCCTTTGCCGATCTGTGCGGCAGTCTTTTTCCCTGAAGTCATGCGAATCCCCCTCGTTACGTTCCTGATGTAGCGGTTCTGCTCGAAAACGGGAGCAATACCTGCTTATCAAGTGCCTATGTTAGGGAGAGGCAGAGCAAATAGCGGCGCAAAAATTGCTGTTATGGTGCCGATCTTGCGCATCAATCAGGCGTGCGTACCCGTGGCTTGGCAAAGCGGCAGATGTAAGCTTCTTCGTGAACGCGACAGCGTTGGCTTTCTGCTATGTGCTGAAGCACACCGGAGCACGGACTGCCCGACGATATTCGGAGGGGCTCATATGCTGATGTTTGGTGAATACTCGGGCGAGTACCTGGTTGGATGAGTATCCAACTTCTAGGGCGATCTCGGTAATCGGAAGATCCGTCTGTTCGAGAAGTTCGCAGGCCTTTTCCATCCTCAGTTGCGTCAGGTACACTCGTGGTGGCACACCAACGCTTTGCTTGAACATGCGGGCGAAATGAAAAGGTGAAAGTTGCGCCTCGGCGGCCAGTTCGTCCAGGGTGATGTCTTCCGACAGCCGAGCGCGCATCAACTCCTGACTACGCCGTTCAGCCCACGGGGCAAGGCCACCCTTTGCCGAGGTGAACGATGCTCCGCTCAACCGGCATAGCTCGGCCAGGATCTCGCAGCCTGCCGCTCGCGCCAGCAGACGTGACGGCACCCCTTCCTCGTTGCCCAAAGCCCACAAGTTCCGGAGCGATGACTGGATGGTCGGCGAGTGAAACGACCCTTTGTATAGTTGCAGGCGTTCTGCGGTGAAACTACCGTTGGAGGCTTCATTAAGCACTGTCTGCCACTGCGCCAGAGGAAAGGACAAGGCGCGAAGCTGGTGACTGTTGTCGACCGAGATTGTATGAGCGAAGTCCGGCGCAGCGAGATAGAACGAGCCTTTTGCGCTCCTCACATTGAATTGTCCTCCCCCCGCGTTGCCCCGAACACGGCTGCCCCCGAGCATATCTTGATGCAAAACGAGATCCGGCAGGGCTGGGTGATCCATTTCTCCGGCAGGTCTATTCACCTCAAGCAGGTCGAGGACGCCGCCCGAGGATTTTTTCGTGCGCACATAGGAAGCATCTCGGCCCTCGGTGTACCATTGGGAGAAACATGAATAGACAACTACGGTCATTGCTCTTCTTCCTTATGGATTGGCTGATGCCTCAATCGGACAGCTGCACCAACCACGCGCCAGCTAAGAACTGCCTGATCCATTTCCGGCAGGAAGTGCTCACGCTTGGACTGTTTACGTTTGCCAGCGGATTTGGCATCAGCAAAGTTAATTTGTATCATGCGGTGAGGCATTTTACCTTTTTAGGGGGTATTTTCAGAACTTCCCTAGCGAACACGGGATTCTTTATCACATCTGCAATCATCCCAAGTTTTTGAAATGCGCAATAACTATTAGATTTGTAGCGAGATAAAACGCTGATGTGTAACCTAAGTAGTAGGGCGCAAGTCTTCTCCGTAGACGCAGACACAGTGATGCCTGAGCCAGTAACGGAGATGAGCGTCGCCGGGAGGACGGAGGCGGTCATCACGATTGTTGACCGTCTTGCAAGCAACAATCAGGTCAGGCTCCGTTCAAGTGACGTGTTGGCGTGAGGAACATGGCAGCAATGTCGTATCGGAAAATGTAATGACACTCATCATGCCGATTGCCTTGCGAGTCACTACATTGGATAGTTGGCGATTACGCAGAGCCTATTTCACGCTGCTTTTACGCGCCAACTTTTCGCAGTAGGGTTCCCGCAGAATCAACAGCCATTCCTGCCTTGAGGGCAGTATCGAGGTCTTTACGTCCGTTGCCAATAAGCCAGGATCTGAACGAAAGCATCTCCGAATTCATCTGACGCATTACATTGAGGTCCACGTGGTTTGCAAGAGGGCCGTTTTCTAAACTCTCGGCCATCTGCCCTAGGTCGGGACTGGCTGCGAGGACCTGGTCTGAGAAGCGCGCATAGATGATCGGACGGCCGGCGGCTTCGGTAAAAGCGGCCTGCAGCTCGCGGCCGGTGACGGTATCGCTCGCAAGCTTCAGTGTTTCTCCTCCGAACCGGATCTTGTCGGCAAAGATCGCGGCGACAAATTTCCCTATATCTTCTACGGCGACCAGTTGCATTGATTGCTCTGGCCTGAGGAAGAATGTGTACCGATTTTCTTCTAACCCGTATCCGGGTCTCACAAGCATCTGCATAAATATCATTGGTCGGACGATCGTTGCCGTGAGTGGCAACGTGCGGATGTGTGCCTCGATGAGGGGCTTGGCGTCAAAGCGCGGGATCCCCGTTGGCTTTTCTCCAACGCTAGCACCCGAAGAATAGACGAAATGTGTCACATTGCTTTGGGCGGCCAGATCCGCGATCAGACAGCCGAAGCGCACTTCGTCATCATGAGACAAATTGCCCGGCAGAACGCTAAAGACGCCATATGTATCCTTCATTGCGGAACGGATTGAGTCGATGTCCGCGAACGACCCCTGCACGAGTTCAATACCCTGCTTGCGAAGTGCAATCGAATTTGCTGCTTCGGCGTCTCGTACGAGCGCCCGAACAGCCCACTGCGCCCGCTGCAGCGCCCTGGCGACAGATCCTCCCTGTTGACCGGTCGCGCCGAAGACCAGAATAGGGCGCTGGGTATTATTACTCATGATGTGTCCTCGTATTTGATGATGGGTACTCGTATATAATTTTATATAGTTACGTAAGCCACCGGAAGACGGCACATTTTCGAACCTGAGGCACAGCGATGATACCCATAGACAAATACTATACGCCTGACAAACCGATCCACGATAGTGAAGCAAATGGAGATACGGAAGGCGACGTTTGCTTTACACCGTACCCGTCGAATGGAATCTGTGCAAGGTTCGGCGACAAATGGACCGTGCAAATCCTCTGGCACCTCTCGATCGCCAGGGAGCATCGTCTCCGATTTTCTGCTCTTAAAGGCGAAATCGGGGGAATTACTCAACGCATGCTGACGCTTTCGCTGCGCAATCTGGAGAGAGACGGCCTGGTAATTCGCCATTACTTTCCCGAAGTGCCGCCGCGAGTTGAATATGAATTGACTGCGGTTGGCGCGGGCGTGTTACCTGCTCTTGAAGGTATCAATACCTGGGTTTGGCAAAACATATCTCACATCGAAGAAAGCCGGCGCGCTTACGATGATGCCGATCGGTAAATTGTTTAAATAGGGGCAAATGGGCGTCTTCGGACTATAAGTGACGTTTTAGGGGCGCCCGATAGCGAAAACGCACAGTTTCGGCAACTTAAGTGGATAAAAGAAAATACAGAAATATATTGTTATTTGAATGAATCAGATCTCGTCGCTATTCTTTCAATTAAAGTACTTGGCGTCTAGTAGGAACTTTTCTAGAGAGTGGATTTTTTCTCTCGCAAAGACGTAGAACATGGGTACTTAAACAGGGTCGTTCCAAAAAATCCTACGTTATTAGAATCATGCCCAGGGCAAGGCGGTGGTCTGTTTCTATCCTGCTCAAAGCGGGAGCCTGAATATCAGTGACATACTTGCGCTTGATATCCCTAATACTTTTAAGTCTTTTTCAACGGAATCCTCGAAGGGCTCGATTTTAATGGGTCTTGGGCTACTGTTTTGATTCCTACATACATTTGAGTTATAACCAAAGATTTGACAAAATAGATTATGGGTATCATCATAAATTACCTTGGTATTCTCCTGATGCCTGGACGATGAGCACTACCCATCGGCTGGCCCGGCGGTATACACCGCAACGAGATTGAATACCTGGCAGACCAGATCACCGTGTCTGTCCAGACATTTTAGAAATCCATCAATCCAATTGGAAAATCGAAAACATGACTCAGAAATCGTTGTTTGCGCCCTATGCGCTGGGCTCGCTGACACTTTCAAACCGCATCGTGCTGGCGCCGCTGACACGTAACCGCGCGCGGGCGGGATTCGTGCCCAGCGAACTGGCCCCCACCTATTATAGCCAGCGTGCTTCGGCCGGCTTGCTGATCGCCGAAGCCACCCAAATCTCGCAGCAGGGCCAGGGATATCAGGACACCCCTGGTATTTACACACAGGCGCAGATTGACGGCTGGCGGCAGGTCACTGATGCGGTTCATGCCAAGGGCGGGCGCATCTTCCTGCAGCTGTGGCACGTTGGACGGATATCGCACGTGGCACTTCAGGAGAACGGCGCTGCGCCGGTCGCGCCCTCTGCCATTCGCGCAGAGACAAAGACCTTCGTGAACAACGAATTCTTGCCTGTCTCTGAACCGCGTGCGCTGAGTCTGGACGAACTGCCGGGTATTGTTGAGGACTTTCGCAAGGCTGCGGCCAACGCGATTGCCGCCGGCTTTGACGGCGTAGAGATCCACGCCGCCAATGGCTATCTGCTGGATCAATTCCTCAAGGACGGTTCCAATGTGCGTGACGACGCCTACGGCGGCTCCGTCGACAATCGCGCGCGTTTGACCCTGGAGGTTGCGGGGGCCGTGGTGAAGGAAGTCGGCGCTGAGCGCACCGGCATTCGCATCTCCCCGATCTCGCCAGCCAATGGCATTTCCAGCAGCGATCCGCAGGCGCAGTTCGACTACCTCGTGGCACAGCTCGACGCGCTGGGATTGGTGTATCTGCACGTCGTTGAAGGGGCGACGGGAGGCGCGCGCGACGTGGCGCCGTTCGACTTCGACGCTTTGCGCCGACAGTTCAGGCACACCTACATCGCTAACAACGGCTACGATCTGGAACTGGCGAACGCCCGGCTCGAAGAGGGCAAAGCCGATCTGTTTGCCTTCGGCCGTCCATTCATCGCCAACCCTGATCTGGTCGAACGCCTGAAAGCGGGCGCGCCACTGGCGGACCTGAATCAGGCCACGCTATATGGTGGCGGTGCGGAGGGTTACATCGACTATCCTGCGCTCGCCACGGCTGACGCGTAACTTCCTCCTGTTGCCTGCTCACCGCAGCCGGCTTAAGCGAATGCTTGAGCCGGCGTTTTCGCATTGTCCCTTGGGTATCAGAGCGCCCCTTGTGAATGTATCGTTCGCGACGAAGCAGCCTTCGCTTCTCTGGAAGAGCCTGCGGAGATGGCGGACGTTCCACGTTGCGCCGCCGTCACACTGTTGCGCGTGCGCGCCGTTGAGCTTTGAAGCCGGGGCGAGAATGACCTGGCCAACGCCGAGCCAGGCTGGCTTCCAATTGACTGGCCGCACACTTGACATGAAACCAACCAACTAGTAGAATGGTTTCGACGTCATCGCTGAGAAACGATTTTAGTGTCTTGCAGTCAGTATATGTCTGGACGC
>NZ_JBQEAU010000099.1:0-17344 GCF_052108595.1 Advenella sp. | reverse complement strand
CATATAGGGCAGGTTTCCAGCCTGTGTGCCAAGCAGCCAGCAACCGGCGCCAAGCGCCGCATAAGATAGCAAAGCTCGCAGCGGATAGAACCAGAATGGCTTTTGCCCCTCACCCGCTTGCGACCATAGCGTAAAGACAAAGGCTCTTTCGGTCAGAAACGGTGCGATGGCAAACACAAAAGCCAGCGCTATGAAAATCCAGATCGACTCAGCAGGATACATAAATGATCAGTCCGTCAGAATTTAAGTGAAGCGTCAATGACCTGCACGCACAGGGTCATCAGGCCACCCGGCAAGATACCCAGCACAATGATCAGCAGACCATTGACGGACATCACGCCGCTGCGGAATGACCAGGCCGTATCAGGCGCCGGTACGCCTTGCACCGGTTCGTCAAAGTACACCACTTTGACAACGCGAAGATAATAGAACGCACCGATCAGCGAGCACAGGACTGCATAGATCGCCAACCACACATGTCCGGCGGACACCACTGCCTGCAAGACGACCAGCTTAGCGTGAAAGCCTACCAGTGGCGGAATACCTGCCAGCGAGAACATCAGCAACAACATGCCGAAGGCCATGAGCGGACTGCGCTGATTCAGGCCCTTGAGATCGTCGATGTTTTCGCATTCAAAACCCTGACGGCTCATCAACAGCACCAAACCGAAACTGGCCAGAGTGGTCAGCACATAAGTCACGATATAAAAGAGCGACGAAGCATAGGCACCACTCATGACCGTGCCGTTGGCGGCAACGCCCGAGAGCAGTCCCAGCAGCACAAAGCCGACGTGCGATATGGTGGAATAAGCCAGCATCCGCTTGAAGTTGGTCTGCATGATCGCCGTCAAATTACCAATGGCCAGCGACAGTACCGCCAGAATGATCAGCATGGGCTGCCAGCTTAAGGCAACACCATTGAGCCCCTCGATCAGCAGACGCAGCGTGATGGCCAGCGCGGCCAGCTTCGGTGCGGCGCCGATAGTCAGCGTAATAGCTGTGGGCGCCCCTTGATATACGTCGGGAATCCACATATGAAATGGCACGGCACCCAGTTTGAATGCCAGACCGGCAACGATAAAGACCGTACCCAGAACCAGGGTCATTTCACCCGCCTGTCCACTGCGGATGACCTGCATTACCCCGGCCAGATCCACGTGACCGGTCGCACCGTACACCATTGAAATACCGTAAAGCATGAAGCCTGAAGCCAATGCACCCAGCACAAAGTACTTCATGGCCGACTCAGTGGCAACCAATGAATCACGGCGCAGCGCAACCATCGTGTACAGAGCCAGAGACATCAGCTCCAGACCCAGATAAATAGTCAGCATGCTGCTGGCGGAAATCATCACCATCTGCCCCAACAGCGCGCAAAGCGTCAGCGGATACAGCTCTCCCGACTTGGACATGTCACGATCCACCACATACTGGCGGCTGTAGATCAGCGTGACCAGCACCGCCAGATATGACGCAATCTTCAGAAAGTGCGCCAGCGGATCGGCAACATACATGCCATAAAAGGTCGTGCCGCCAATACCGCTATTCCACTGCATCAGCGACACCACTGTCAGAATGATCAGCGCACACAGAGAGAAAACATAGGTGGTTTTGCGACTGACTTCATGACTGAGTGCATCGTAAACCAGAATGCCCATGGCCATAATCGCCAGAATGATTTCAGGCGCCGCAAGTGCAAAATTAAATTGATTTTCCATGATGACTCAGTCTTACAATTTAGAAACGGCGACGTGATCCAGCAATTGCTGGACGGACACGTGCATCACATCGGTAAACAGTTTCGGATAGATACCCATTACCAGCACGAAGATCGCCAGGATCGCCAGCAGTGCATATTCGCGGCAATTGACGTCTTTCATCTGCTTTACTGCTTCATTGGTAATATCGCCATAGGCAACGCGCTTGACCATCCACAACGAGTACGATGCACCCAGGATAAGTGCGGTTGCCGTCAACAGGCCGATCCAGAAGTTATGCTCGACTGCGCCCAGAATTACATAGAACTCACCAACGAATCCGCTGGTCGCAGGCAGACCGCTATTGGCCATCGAAAACAACACAAAGAATGTCACAAACTTGGGCATTGTGTTGATCACACCACCGTAGTCAGCAATGCGACGCGTATGCAGGCGATCATACAGTATGCCGATACACAGGAACATGGCGCCCGAAACAAAACCGTGCGAAATCATCTGAATAATCGCGCCTTCCATCCCTGCCGTATTGAACAGGAAAAAGCCCAGTGTGACAAAACCCATGTGGGCGACCGATGAATACGCCACCAGTTTTTTCATGTCGTCCTGAACGATCGCCACCAAGCCGATATAGATCACAGCAACCAGCGACAGCCCGATCATCAGGCCAGCCATGCTATGCGACGCATCCGGTGCAATGGGCAGGGAAAACCGCAAGAAGCCGTATGCGCCCAGCTTGAGCATAATCGCGGCCAGCACGATAGAACCACCGGTAGGCGCTTCCACGTGGGCATCCGGCAGCCAGGTATGCACCGGCCACATGGGCACCTTGACGGCAAAGGCTGCCAGCAATGCAAAGAAGATCAGCATTTGCGGTGTGTAGCCCAGCTTGGCCTGCTGCCAGACCAGAATGTCGAATGACCCGGTCTGCGTATACAGATAAATGAAAGCGACCAGCGTCAGCAATGAGCCAAGCAGCGTATACAGAAAGAACTTGAACGCTGCATAAACACGGTTCGGGCCGCCCCAAACGCCGATGATAATATACATCGGAATCAGTGTGGCTTCGAAGAATATATAGAACAACAGGCCGTCCAGCGCAGCAAACACCCCTACCATCAGGCCAGACAGAATCAGGAACGCGGCCATGTACTGGGCAACACGCTTGGTAATCACTTCCCAGCCAGCCAGTACGACAATCACGGTGATAAAGGACGTGAGCAGCACAAGCCACATTGAAATACCGTCCACGCCCAGATGATAGGTCGCAGAGAAGGCATCGATCCAGGGCGTTTTTTCGACAAACTGCATTTGCGCCGTCGAGCCGTCAAAACCGAAATACACCGGCAAGGTGACCAGAAAGCTGATCACGGAGCCAAAAAGTGCCAGCTTGCGTGTGAAATCGGCGCGTTCATCGCTGCCCATGATCAGAACCAGAATACCGGCAACGATCGGCACAAAAATTGCCAGGGACAGCCAGGGTAAGGTAGAAGTCATTTCGCCCATCTTAAAGTACCAGCACAAATATTGAAATGAAGGCAATTACGCCAACGATCATGGCAAATGCATAATGGTAAATATAACCAGACTGCAGATGACGGCTAAGGGCAGCCACCAGCCCGACCAGACGCGTACTGCCCGAGACCAGTCCGCCATCGATCACACCCTTGTCGCCGACGTTCCAGAACAACGTGCCCAGACCGCGGGCACCACGCGCAAAGATGTTTTCGTTGACCCAGTCTACATAGTATTTGTTTTCCAGGATCCGGTTGATGCCCGACAGCGAGCGATACACGCGTGCGGGCAGCGCCGGATTGACCAGATAGCAGTACCACGCAACTACCAGTCCGGCGATCATCAGCCAGAACGGCACCGTGACGAAAGCATGCAGGCCATATGCGACCCAGCCGTGGAATTCATGCGCCAGTTCCTGCATGGCCGGATGCACTTCGGAAACCGCAATTACGCCCTTGAAGAAATCGCCGAACAGCAGCGGATCAATCACCCAGGCGCCAATCACAATTGACGGGATCGCCAGCAATACCAGAGGCAGTGTCACAACCCATGGAGACTCGTGTGGCGTGCCGCCGTGGTGGTGGTCATCATGGCCTTGTGTATCATCTGCGGCATGATGTGCATGACCATCTGTATTGAATCGCGGCTTGCCGTGAAACACCAGGAAGTACACGCGGAAAGAGTACAGTGACGTTACGAATACGCCAATCAGCGTTGCCCAGTAGGCAAATCCGCTACCCCATACCGTTGCTGCACCGGCAGCCTCGATGATATGTTCTTTGGAGTAGAAACCGGCAAAAAATGGCGTACCGACCAATGACAAGGTACCGATCAGGAAGGTGATCCAGGTAATCGGCATGTACTTGCGCAAGCCACCCATATTACGGATGTCCTGATCATGGTGCATGCCGATAATCACGGAACCGGCGCCAAGGAACAGCAGCGCCTTGAAGAAAGCGTGTGTCATCAGATGGAAAATGGCAATCGGATAAGCCGATGCACCCAGCGCCACCGTCATATAACCCAGCTGAGACAGGGTCGAATAGGCAACCACACGTTTGATGTCGTTCTGGATGATCCCCAGAATACCCAGGAACAGCGCACCGATACTGCCGATCACAATCACAAATGAAAGCGCTGTGGGAGATAATTCGAACAGGGGCGAGAAACGCGCGACCATGAAGATACCAGCAGTCACCATCGTTGCCGCGTGAATCAGGGCAGAGATGGGTGTCGGGCCTTCCATGGAGTCGGGCAGCCAGGCATGCAGCGGCACCTGGGCCGATTTACCCATGGCACCGATAAACAGGCAGATACATGCAACGGTGATCAGATGCCAGTCGGTACCCGGAAATGCGGTAGCTGCCAGTTTGTCAGACTGGGCAAAAACATCGGTGTAGTTCAGTGAGCCGGTATAGGCAAACAGCAGCGCAATGCCCAACACAAAGCCGAAATCGCCCACGCGGTTGATCAGGAACGCCTTCATGTTGGCGAAAATCGCCGTAGGCCGCGTGTACCAGAAACCAATCAGCAGATAAGAGACCAGACCCACCGCTTCCCAGCCAAAGAACAGCTGCAGCATGTTGTTGGCCATCACCAGCATCAGCATGGAGAAGGTGAACAGCGAAATATACGAGAAGAAGCGCTGATAGCCCGGATCATCGGACATATAGCCGATGGTATAGATGTGAACCATCAGCGATACGGAAGTGACCACGACCATCATGAGCGCAGTCAGCGCATCAACCAGGAAGCCCACCTCTGCGACGCGGGTACCAATCAGGCTCCACGTATAGACCGTATCGTTATAGTAAGCGCCATTAAAGCCGACCTGATACAACACGTAGGCCGAACCAAAGAACGACACAGCCACCAGGACGATCGTGATCATGTGGGAGGCGCGGCGGCTGACCGAGCGACCGACAAAGCCGGTCCCGAAAAAACCGGTAAGGATGGCGCCCAGCAAGGGAGCCAGCGCAATGACCAGAAGCAGTGAAGATGATAAGGAGTTGTTCATTCCGGATCCTTACCCTTTCAAACGACCGATGTCGTCCACATTGATTGAATTGATTTTACGGAACAGCATCACAAGAATCGCCAGACCGATAGCCGCCTCGGCAGCAGCCACCGTAAGGATGAAAAACACGAATACCTGTCCTGCTGTATCGGGCATGCCATCGGCACCCGGCATCCAGCTGGAGAAAGCAACGAAATTGATATTGACGGCCAGCAACATAAGCTCGATCGACATCAATAGACTGATCAGATTGCGACGGTTCAGAAAAATACCAAAGACGCCCATGGCAAACATAATTGCGCCAAGGATTAAATAATGAGCGAGTGATATGGTCATTTGCCTTCCCCTGCTGGTTTCACATCCTGTGCTTCTGTTGTCGGCACTTCACTCTGCGATGGAATATTGACCATTTTCAGGCGATCGGACGCCTTTACGCGCAACTGCTGATCGGAAGTCACGTACTTGCGATTACGGCGCTCGCGCAAGGTAAGTGCAATCGCGGCGATCATGCCCACCAGCAGCGTCATTGCACCAATCTGGATCGCGTAGGAATACTGGGAATACAAGGCGATACCCAATTGGCGGGTGTTGTCGTAATCAGCCGGCATGGAGATGGACGGACCGGAACCCAGATACATATTGCCCAGTACAAAGGCAATTTCCAGGACCATGACGCCACCGACAACAAGTCCCAGCGGCAGATAGGTTTTGAAGCCGGAACGCAAATTGGCTGGCGTAATGTCGATCATCATGACGACAAACAGGAACAGCACCATCACGGCGCCAACATAAACCAGAACCAGCAGCAGTGCCAGAAATTCTGCGCCCAGCAGCATCCAAAGCATGGACGCAGTAAAAAACGTCAAAATCAGGTGCAGCACCGCCGTTACCGGGCTGGTCGCAGTAATGACCCGCGCACCTGCAATGATCAGGATAACGGCCAGAATATAAAAGAGAACAGTTGTAAACATGGTTATCTTCTCATTTGCCTTTATCGATACCGGGCATCAGCTTCGCGGCGCGCAGCGATCTCGGATTCATACTTGTCCCCTACGGCGAGCAGCATATCCTTGGTGAAGTACAGGTCGCCCCGCTTCTCACCGTGGTACTCGTGGATATGTGTTTCGACGATAGAATCGACCGGGCAGCTTTCTTCGCAAAAGCCGCAGAAAATGCACTTGGTCAGATCAACGTCATAGCGCGTGGTGCGACGGGTACCGTCATCACGTTCTTCCGACTCAATGGTGATCGCCAGGGCCGGACACACCGCTTCGCACAACTTACAGGCAATGCAACGCTCTTCCCCATTGGGATAGCGGCGCAGCGCATGCAAGCCACGGAAACGTGGCGAAGCCGGCGTCTTCTCGTGAGGGTACTGCAACGTAATCTTGCGTTTGAAGAAGTACTTGCCCGTCAGACTCATGCCTTTCAGCAATTCAGTCAATAACAGGCTGCCAAAAAAATCCTTAATTGCACTCATGTCTCTGTCAGCCTATTTCCAGATATTAAAGGGCGTCTGCATCCAGATCGCAACCACCAGCAGCCAGACCCCTGTGAGCGGAATGAATACCTTCCAGCCCAGACGCATGATTTGGTCATAACGGTAGCGGGGGAAGGAAGCGCGGAACCAGATAAACAACGACACTACGAAAAACGCTTTCAAGCCCAGCCACAACCAGCCTGGGACCCAGGTAAAGGGTACGATATCCAGCGGCGCAGACCAGCCGCCCAGAAACATCACCGCAGCGATGGCAGACAGCAGAATCATGTTGGCGTATTCAGCCAGAAAGAACAGCGCGAAACCCATGCCGGAATATTCCACCATGTGACCGGCCACGATCTCGGACTCGCCTTCGACCACATCGAACGGATGCCGATTGGTTTCCGCTACCGCAGAAATGACATAAATGACGAACAACGGAAACAGTGGCAGCCAGTTCCACGACATAAAGTTCACGCCATGCGAAGCAAACCAGCCTCGCAACTGCCCTTCGACAATGCCATTCATGTTCAACGTGCCGGATACCAGCAAAACCGTTACCAGCACAAAGCCCATGGCCAGTTCATAGGACACCATCTGCGCCGAGGCGCGCATGGCTCCAAGAAACGCGTACTTGGAATTGGATGCCCAGCCAGCGATGATTACGCCATAGACGCCAACGGATGTGATCGCCATGACATAAAGCAGGCCCGCATTGATATTGGCCAGCACCACTTCCGGACCGAAAGGGACCACTGCCCAAGCTGCCAGCGCGGGAATAAGAATAAGTACCGGTGCGATGAAATACAGCACCTTGTTCGCCTCTGCTGGCACGATGACCTCTTTGGTCAGCAGCTTGAGCACATCGGCAAACGGTTGCAACATACCACCAGGGCCCACGCGATTGGGACCACGGCGCACGTGCATATAGCCAATCATGCGACGTTCCCACAAGGTCAGGAATGCCACGCAAAGAATGATGGGCAGTGCAATGACCACGATCATGATCAGCGTCCAGATTACAAGCCACGCCACCGGGCCGACCAGATCTGTTCCCCAGACATTCACTGCCTTGACGCCGTCGGTAAACCAGGACCAGATATCCATCACAGTTTCTCCACGATTACGTTACCGAAAGCACTGCCAAGTGCGGCAGTTTGTGCAAAGCCCTGGGCAATGCGAACTGTATTGTCTGCCAGGTGGTCATCCTGCTTTACCTGGATCCGGATATCGTTTCCGTTACTGCCGCGAACCCGGACGGTGTCGCCGCTTTGTACGCCAAGGCGGGCAAGCATTGTCGCATTCAGGCTGGCTACCGGTGCTGCGCTGGCTGGCGCCAGTTGCAACGCCTCGGCACGACGCACAATGGCGTCGGTGCGATAGATCGGCAGATCGGCAACACGCTGCAGGGCGCCGTCGGCAACCGGTGCTGCTGCCGATTCAGTGGCAGTCGCTGTAACCCGGTTGGATAATTTTGCGGTAAATCCATTGAGCAGCACGCTGTCACGGACAGACTCTGATGTCTCGTCGTCGAAGTCAGCCAGCTTCAGAATGTTGCCCAGTACCCTCAGTACTTTCCAGGCCGGACGACTATGCCCCAGACCGGCAACGACCCCCTTGAAGCTTTGCGCACGCCCTTCAGCGTTCACAAAAGTCCCGGAGGTTTCGGTAAATGGCGCAACCGGCAGCATGATGCGTGCCCAATTTTCAGCGGCAGATTTATATGAGGTCAGTGCAATGGAGAACGCACCGGCCAGCATTTTTTCTGCCTTATCGCCATCATCCATGTCCAGTGCGGGCTCGGCGTGCAGAACCAGATAAGCCTTAAGCGGGTTCTGCATCATCTTGACCACATTCATTCCGTCTTCGGTAGCCACAGCGCCGGCAAGATAGCCCCCTACCGTGTTGGCGCCCGATGTCAGAAAGCCCAGTGTGCCATTGGTCTGCTGGGCGATGGCCTGTGCCTGGACAGCCAGTTGCGACGCTTGTGGTGAAGCCACAGCCATATTGCCCAGGAACACGGCGCACTTGCTGCCGCCAGCCAGAATGCCCGCGATGTCGGCAGCGGTCAAATCCTGACGGCCAGACGGTTGTGCAGCCTGCTGCGTACCCGGATCTACGGCATGACCCGCACCCGCCACCTGGGCTACAAAATTGAGCAACTGATCCGGCGCGACGGTAATCCGTTTTGCAGTCGGGATCAGCGGATCCTCGCCTGTCGTGTCGATAATAACGATCTGGGTGCCGTGTTTGGCAGCCTGACGCAAGCGCTGTGCAAACAGCGGATGGTCCTTGCGCAGCACCGAACCGATCACCAGCACGCGATCGAGTGTGTTCAGTTCGGCAATGGGCATGCCCAGCCAGGGGAAACCTTGCAGTGAATGCTCAAAGCCAGCATCGGTCTGGCGCAGACGAAAATCGATATGCTGTGAACCCAGGCCACGCGTCAGGCGAGCCAGCAACGCCAGTTCCTCGACCGTGGAGTACTCTGTGGCAAGTGCGCCGATCTGGCCATCGCCGTGCGTTTGATTGATCCGCTCCAGAACCTGGGCAGCAGCCGTCAGCGCTTCACTCCAGGAAGCCTCGCGCCATACGCCATCATCACCCTTGATCATAGGCGTTTGCAGACGGTCTTCAACGTTAAGGCCTTCGTAGGACCAGCGATCCTTGTCGCTGATCCAGCATTCATTGATATCTTCGTTTTCGAACGGCACCACGCGCATCACGCGATCACCCTTGACCTGCACCACCAGATTGGCGCCCACACTGTCGTGTGCGCTGATCGAGCGGCGACGCGCCAGCTCCCAGGTACGTGCGGTATAGCGAAACGGCTTGGAGGTAAGCGCACCGACCGGACACAGATCAATCATATTGCCGGACAATTCGGATTCGATTGCATTGCCGACAAAGGTCTGGATTTCCGCATGTTCGCCGCGATTGAGCATGCCCAATTCCATGACGCCAGCCACTTCCTGGCCGAACCGGACACACCGGGTACAGTGAATACAACGGGTCATCTCTTCGGCGGACACCAGCGGACCAACATCCTTGTGAAAGACCACCCGTTTTTCTTCACGGTAGCGTGATTCGTCACTGCCGTAGCCCACGGCCAGATCCTGCAGCTGACATTCGCCGCCCTGGTCACAGATTGGGCAATCGAGCGGATGGTTGATCAGCAGAAATTCCATGACGCTTTTCTGCGCAGCAACCGCCTTGGCCGAGCAGGTGTGTACTATCATGCCCTGCGTAACAGGGGTTGCACATGCCGGCAGCGCCTTGGGCGCTTTTTCGACTTCTACCAGACACATACGACAGTTGGCCGCAATGGACAGCTTCTTGTGATAACAGAAATGCGGAACGTACAGGCCCAGTTCGCTGGCGGCATGCATAACCATGCTGCCTTCGGGCACTGATACGGGTTTTCCGTCTATGGTAAGTTCAACCATGCTTTGACCTACAGATATTGAGGAACCACACATTGCTTATGCTCAATGTGGTATGCGAATTCATCGCGATAATGCTTCAAAAACCCGCGGACCGGCATTGCCGCCGCGTCGCCCAGCGCACAGATGGTGCGGCCCATGATATTGCCTGCAATGGTATCGAGCAGGTCCAGATCTTCCTGGCGACCCTGCCCGTGTTCAATGCGGTTGACCATGCGATAGAGCCAGCCGGTTCCTTCCCGGCAAGGCGTACACTGCCCGCAGCTTTCTTCAAAATAAAAATACGACAGGCGCAACAATGACTTGACCATGCAGCGGGTTTCGTCCATGACGATGACCGCGCCGGAACCCAGCATCGAGCCGGCCTTGGCGATGGCATCGTAGTCCATGGTGGTGTTCATCATGATGTCGGCTGGCAGTACGGGCGCACTGGAGCCGCCCGGAATGACCGCCTTTAGCTTGCGTCCATCACGCATGCCACCGGCCAGCTCCAGTAATTTGGAAAAAGGCGTGCCCAGCGGAATCTCGTAGTTACCTGGACGTTCAACGTCGCCGGTAATGGAAAACAGTTTGGTTCCGCCGTTATTGGGCAGGCCGATGTCCAGGTATTGCTGGCCACTGTTGCGGATGATCCAGGGAACCGCCGCAAAGGTTTCGGTATTGTTGATGGTCGTAGGCTTGCCGTACAGGCCAAAGCTGGCCGGAAATGGCGGCTTGAAGCGCGGTTGCCCTTTCTTGCCTTCAAGGGACTCGAGCAATGCCGTTTCCTCACCGCAAATATACGCACCGTAACCATGGTGGGCATGCAGTTGGAAAGAAAATTCGGAACCCAGGATCTTGTCGCCGAGAAAGCCCGCAGCACGTGCTTCTTCGAGCGCTTGCTCAAAACGTTCGTACACCTCGAAGATTTCACCGTGGATGTAGTTGTAGCCCACCGTGATACCCATGGCATAAGCGGCAATAGCCATGCCCTCGATGACGATATGCGGATTGGAACGCAGGATATCGCGATCCTTGAACGTTCCCGGTTCGCCTTCGTCGGAATTGCAGACCAGATATTTCTGTCCAGGGAAATTGCGGGGCATGAAGCTCCACTTCAGACCCGTCGGAAATCCGGCACCGCCGCGACCACGCAACCCCGAGGCCTTGACTTCGGCAATGACCTCTTCCTGGGTCATGCCGGTCGTCAGGATCTTGCGCAATGCTTCGTAGCCGCCACGCTTGACATAATCTTCAAGACGCCAGTTCTCGCCATTGAGATCGGCCATAATCTGCGGCTGAATATGACGCCCGTGCAACGCCATGGAAGCGTTCAGGTCACCGGCAGGATTGGCATTGAGCCCCTGCGAATATTTGCTCAGAATCACACTCATGCGGCATCTCCCTGTTGGGCAAGCTCGGCCAGCATGGCATCGATTTTTTCGGTCGACATACGCACACACATATGGTGGTTGTTCACAATAAGAACGGGCGAATCGCCGCAAGCGCCCATGCACTCGCCTTCCTGCAGGGTGAACAGGCCGTCGCTTGTGGTTTCACCCAGCTCGATACCCAGTTTCTGCTTCAGATAGTCGGCGGTTTTCTCTCCGTCACGCAAGGCACAGGGCAGATTGGTGCAGACACTGATCTTGAACCGGCCCACGGGCTTGGTGTTGAACATGTTGTAAAAGGTGGCAACCTCCTGGACCGCGATCGGCTCGACGCCGATATAGCGTGCCACATCGGCAATGATTTCTGCCGATACCCAGCCTTTTTCCACCTGCGCGATGCGCAGGGCCGACATAATGGCGGACTGACGCTGGTCGGCCGGATATTTGGCCAGCTCTTTGTCTATCCTTGTATACGCCTGTTGAGAAAGCAACATTTTTTAATCCAGTAATCCGCTGTGATCAGCGGTCAATTTCACCAAACACGATATCCTGAGTGCCGATAATCGTGACAGCATCGGCCAGCATATGGCCGCGGGACATTTCGTCCAGTGATTGCAGGTGTACAAAGCCCGGTGGACGGATCTTCAGGCGATACGGTTTGTTCGCGCCGTCTGACACCAGGTAAATACCGAACTCTCCTTTCGGATGTTCGACTGCAGAATACACTTCACCTGCAGGTACCGGAAAACCTTCGGTAAACAGTTTGAAGTGGTGGATCAGCTCTTCCATATTGGACTTCATGCTGGTCCGCTTCGGCGGGGTAATTTTGTGGTTATCATTGATAACCGGACCGGGATTGTTGCGCAGCCAGTGCACGCATTGCGAAATAATGCGGTTACTTTCCCGCATCTCGGCAATCCGCACCAGATAACGGTCATAGCAGTCGCCATTGGTTCCTATCGGAATGTCAAATTCCAGGCGATCATACACTTCATAGGGCTGCATGCGACGCAGGTCCCAGCTTATGCCAGAGCCGCGCAGCATCGGACCGGTAAAGCCCAAGGCCATGGCGCGATCGGGATCAACCACCCCGATGCCGACCAGACGCTGTTTCCAGATACGATTATCGGTGAGCAGTGTTTCATACTCATCGACGCATTTGGGAAACCTCTCGGTAAATGCTTCAATGAAATCGAGCAGCGAGCCGTCACGGTTCTCATTGAACTGCTTGATTTCGCGCTTGCTGCGATATTTTGAATCCATCTTGTGCTGCGGCATGCTATCGGGCAGATCGCGATACACGCCACCAGGGCGATAGTAGGCAGCATGCATGCGTGCACCCGAGACGGCCTCGTAGCAATCCATGAGATCTTCACGTTCACGGAAGGCATAAAGCATGGCGGCCATGGCGCCCACGTCGAGCCCGTGCGTACCGACACTCATGAGGTGGTTCAGCAGGCGGGTGATTTCATCGAACATGACGCGGATGTATTGGGCGCGCAACGGCACTTCAATACCCAGCAGTTTTTCGATGGCCATGACGTAGGCATGCTCGTTGCACATCATGGAAACGTAATCGAGACGATCCATGTAAGGCAGAGCCTGCAGATAGGTTTTATGTTCGGCCAGTTTTTCGGTGGCACGATGCAGCAGACCGATATGGGGGTCGGCGCGCTGGATGACCTCGCCGCTCAACTCCAGGATAAGACGCAGCACGCCGTGCGCAGCTGGGTGCTGGGGACCGAAGTTAAGCGTGTAGTTCTTGATTTCTGCCATATTAACGTCCTACTCCGTAGCCTTCCTCGCGGATCACGCGTGGGGTAATTTCGCGCGGCTCGATGGTTACGGGCTGATAAATCACGCGCTGGGAAGCTTCGTCGTAACGCATTTCCACATAACCGGACAGTGGAAAATCCTTGCGGAACGGGTGCCCAATAAAGCCATAGTCAGTCAGGATACGACGCAGATCGGGGTGACCTTCAAAGACAATACCGTAAAGGTCGAATGCTTCACGCTCAAACCAGTTGACCGCGGGCCACACATCGATCAGCGAAGCCACTACCGGAAAATCATCGTTCGGCACCCAGGTGCGGACCCGCAGGCGCCAGTTATGCGTCAGTGACAGCAGTTGCACGGCAACCGCGAAGCGGGATGGAAACGTGCGCGTAGCATGCGCGCCGGGTTGGCCATAGGTCAGATAATCCACCCCGCACAAGTCGATACAGGACTCAAAGCGGAAAGCGGCGTCATCACGTAGAAACCGACAGGTCTCTATCCATTTTTCGGCTGGAATTTCCAGGTTAAGCTCGCCATAGGCGCTGGTCAGGACGAACGACTCTTTGTCGCCGAACTGTGCGCGCAGGGCTTGTTCCAAGGTTTCTAAACGGGTCATAACATTGACGCTTTTACAATAAGAGGTGCGGCCGTCGGCCGGTTACGCTTCGCGTACGATGGTATTGGTACGACGAATCTTGTTCTGCAACTGCAGCAGGCCGTATACCAGGGCCTCTGCAGTGGGCGGACAGCCCGGCACGTAAATATCGACCGGGACGATGCGATCACAGCCGCGCACAACGGAATACGAATAATGGTAATACCCACCACCGTTGGCACAGGAGCCCATGGAGACCACCCAGCGAGGTTCCGCCATCTGGTCATAAACCTTGCGCAGCGGCGGCGCCATTTTGTTGCACAGTGTACCGGCAACAATCATCACGTCGGACTGTCGGGGGCTGGGTCGAAAAATAATACCAAACTGGTCAAGGTCATAGCGGGACGCGCCTGCATGCATCATCTCGACCGCACAACAAGCCAGACCGAAGGTGACTGGCCACATGGAGCCGGTTTTCACCCAGTTAAGCACGGCATCGGTCGACGTAACCAGAAAGCCCTGCTTGTTCAAAACGTTTTGTTCAGAAGACATAGTGACATACACTCCAGGGACAGGTTAATCCCAGTCCAGTGCACCCTTTTTCCATTCATAAATAAACCCGACAGTAAGCACTGTCAGGAACACGATGACCGTCCAGAATCCGACCAGACCGACCTGCCCGTTGGCAATGGCCCAGGGGAACAGGAAAGCGATTTCCAGGTCAAACAGAATAAACAGGATAGCCACCAGATAATAGCGGACATCAAAACGCATACGCGCGTCTTCGAAAGCTTCGAAACCACACTCGTAAGGGGAATCTTTTTCGGCACCGGGCTGACGCGGTCCTAGGAACGATCCCATTGCCAGTAATGCGACACCAATGATGCCTGCAACCAGAATAAAAAGGAGGACCGGGAAGTATTCAGCGATAGACATAATACGCCGCCACAAAGGTTGAATATGAAAATTTATAAACTTTTAGATTGTATCATTTCACAAACATCCGCGTGCAGATTCATCTGGTAATAAACAGATAATTGGGCACTTTGGGGCACCTTGATACAACATTTTTCAGGGCAACTGAATCACAGCTTAACAGATTGATCTTTCAACCAAAATTGCTGGCACCAAGATCAAAAAAACCCCAGATACAATGATGCCAGACCGACCTCGGACATCAGATCACTCTCACGCCTCTCACCCCTGCGCCCGCCCGCTTGCTACTCGCGCGGCAAATCATGCAAAACCACTGAGTCGAGCCGCAACCCTCCCAAAACATAACGTTCCCTCGGCGCCCCCCCCCCTCAGTGTAACCCCCACCTTCGATCTCTCCACAATCAGGCGCAACGCAAGCCACGCATGCGCCTCGCCTTGCCAATCACGACAGCTAATCAAATGCCGGCGGGACCCCAGTGCCAATATGGCTAGAAGACAGGGAACACAAGAACGGATAGCAAAAAACCAGAAAAGACTCGCCATGACAATGCTTGCGCACAGCGCAATAGCACAGACAGACGGGAGCGTAAACCGGGCCGCGCAATAGACAACAACAGTCCACCCGCTGACCACGCTTACAGCCGGCCCAAAAAAAACCACCCCGAAGGGTGGTTTTTTTATGCTCTATGAAAACATCGCTAAGCGATGCATTTCATTAGAAGCGGTGTTGCATACCTACACCAACCAGAGTTGATTTCAGTTTAACGTTTTCAGCGTTGTCAAACTTCAGTTTGCCAGTACCGTAAGATGCGATTGCATACAGGCTGGTACGTTTAGACAGGTTGTGTACATAACCCAGGCTGAAGATGTGCAGTTTGCCTTTCACACCGTCAAATGCTTCGCCAGTGTTTTTGGAAGTGTTGCCTTGGTAAGAGAACAGTGCTTTACCATCATCACCAACTGGAGCAGTCAGACCAGCCATCCAAGACTGTTGACGGTAGCCGTTAGTTTGTGTGTAGTCCAACATGTCGTTAGCACGCATACCGGAAGTGAAACCAGCCAAGGCGCCATTCAGACCAACACTAGTTGCTCCAGCATTTTGAACTTCATCGTTAGCCACAGAACCACGGATCTGACCGTAGCCCAGGTGCAGTTTAACAACTTCGAAGTCGTAGGCGCCAAACAGGTTCCACATGTGTGTAGTACCTTTGAAGTCACCCGCTGTACCGCGTACGTCTGTACGGAAGCGGTCATAAGAAGCGGCTACAGAGATCGGGCCGTTGTAGTATGCCAGACCAGCAGTGATCCAGTTAGAAGTATCGCGTTCTTCTTCCTCGATACCGAAGCCGTTATCGGATTCAGTTTTTGTGTTTTTACCAGCATAACCGATCGCAGCTTTGAAACCTGCGAAATCAGGCGTCATGTACTTGATGGAATTATCCATACGGGCAGATGGTGAAGAACCGAAAGCGCCGTCAACAATACCAGCTTGGAAGAAGCTTGTACCGAATGGATCAATTGGAGAGATGAAATCATCAGCAACGTTGTACTGACGACCCAGAGTCAATGTACCCCAGCTGTCACCAGTCAGACCAACGATTGCTTTACGGCCGAACAGACGACCACCTTGTGAAGAGTGACCGTTACCCAGATCAAAGCCGCTTTCCAGTTGGAAAATGGCGCTAGTACCGTTACCCAGATCTTCAGTACCTTTCAGGCCCCAACGGTTGCCGTTTTTAACGCCGTTAATCAGACCGATATCGCGTGTTTTTGTGAAAGCATCACCCCGAGTGACTTTGGTTTGTTGGTAACCAACACCAGCGTCAACCAGACCATAAAGCGTTACAGAAGTTTCTGCGTGAGCTACACCAGCGAAGCCGGTAACCAGAGCTGCAGCAAGCAAAGTCTTTTTCATTTGTTAAATCTCCGTAGATTTTGAGTGATCAGAGCAGCGATCAAGACGTTATGTTCTACCGCTCTATAAAACTCCGCGAAGGGAAGTTGTAGTTATTGCACCAAATTTTGGCCCGTCTGGCTACCTTGATCTGCATCAAGAACCGTTTTTTTTGCTTTTTTGTAGGTTGCATGCAACAAAACCACAAATTAAACGGCAAACAACGACTGGAAAATCAAAAGAAAGTCGCGTTTAAGCTAGAAATTACTTTAACTTGGCTAATCTCAAGGAAATCAGGTACCTACAGCCTTGCTGAGTTTCTACCAGGTGACAATTAAGCGATCGCGTAGCGAAAACTCCACAGTCATACTCAGGTTAACAGATCCACCAGACAATGCGTTGCAAATTTAATACATTTTGTTGTATTTTTGCCAATCCAAGCCTTTCTACGCACTATCGCAGCCATTTCCCGCTCAGGTCCGCACCCTTTCCGCGCCATCGCACAACGATTACGCCACGACCGAGCCACGGCAGGCGGGAACTCCGGCGCGAACAACGCGGCTCACATAATAGTATAGTAAGCAGCTCATATCCAACACTCCA
>NZ_JBQEAU010000098.1:0-17553 GCF_052108595.1 Advenella sp. | reverse complement strand
ATCTGTATTCGCTCTCGGTAGAGAAAGTCATGGGACTGGATCGCATGGGGCGCAAATCGGCAGAAAACCTGATCGCAGCCATTGAAGAAAGCAAGCACGTAGAGCTCTCCCGCATTGTGTATGCGCTGGGCATCCGTCATGTTGGCGAAACAACGGCACGGGACTTGGCGCGTTACTTTGGTTCACTTGATGCCCTGATTGCCGCCGATGAGGCCGCTTTCCTTCAGGTCAATGATGTCGGGCCGGTTGTCGCGGAGTCGCTGCGGGCATTTTTCGCTGAACCCCATAATATTGCAGTGCTCGATGCGTTGCGCGCAGCGGGCGTGACCGTCAAAATGCCCGAGTCAGTCAAAAGCACGGTTCTGCAGGGCAAGACTTTTGTCCTGACCGGCACGCTGCCGACGCTGACACGCGATGAAGCCGGCAAGTTGATCATGGAAGCCGGCGGCAAGGTAAGCGGCAGCGTATCAAAAAAGACCAGCTATGTGGTTGCGGGTGAAGAGGCTGGCAGCAAGCTGGAGAAGGCACGTGATCTGTCCGTGCCGGTGCTTGACGAAGAAGGCCTGTTGGACCTGCTCAGGCAATAAGGCACCCTTGATCGACCGATGCCAGTACTGTTTGGCATCCGGATCGCCGGTGTCGATTGCCATATCGGTCCCAGCTCACACAGATCGAGCCGTAGCCGGATGCGCTGGCGCGCCTGCTGAATCGGTTCGATAGGGCGTCGTGGGCCGGCTACCTGGCCGGCTGCTCGGGTAAAAGCTAAAAGCGTTTGATGCGCGCTGCGGCGGCAAGCTGCGGCAGCGTGTGCCCGCCTCATTCGAAAACATTCGAACGGTGACTGATGCCGCCTTTCAGGCAGTCAACATCAGGATCCCGATCAGGTCCACAATAAAAAATCCCCCATTGGCCCTGAGAGCGGGCAGATGGGGGATAATCGTCAGTAATAGGGTAAATCGGATAAAGAATCCGACTTACAAAACCTTACTGCTTGGGCGCCTCTACTGCGGGAGCAGCAGCGGGTTTTTCGGCAGCGCCTTCGCTAGCCGTTTTCTCAATCTTGGCTTCGTCACGCAGTTTTTTCATCTGTTCCTGCAGTGACTGCTGACTGAGCATCTGGCTGATTTGCGGTTTGGCCTCTTCCAGCGTTGGCACCTTGACTGGACGTGAGTCGGTCAGCTCGATGATGTGCCAGCCGAACTGGCTTTTAACAGGTTTGTCCAGCAACTGACCTTTTTTTGCTGCTTTTACAGCTTCGGCAAATTCAGGTACGTAGTTTTCGGCAGGGGCCCAGCCCAGATCGCCACCGTTTTTGCCACTCCCAGGATCAATGGAGTTTTTCTTGGCAGCATCGGCAAAGCTGACCTTTTTGGCCTTGATATCTTTCAGCAGCTTATTGGCGGCAGTTTCGTCTTTGACCAGGATATGCTTGACCTGATATTCCTGTTCACCGGCCGATTGGGTCTTGAACTCTTCATAGGCTTTCTTGACGTCTTCATCGCTGACAGGATGGGTTTTGGCCCAGTCACGCATCATGGAGCCGATCAGGATTTCCTGGCGGGCATTGTCGATGGCGAACTGCACTTCAGGGTTTTTGTCCACACCCTGTTTCTCGGCTTCCTGGGACAGGACGGCACTGTTAATTAGCTGTTCTGTAATCTGTTCGCGCAGCGCAGGGCTGTCTGTCGCGCCACGGGCAATGAGCGTTTTCACTGCCGTATCTACCTGATCTTTGGTAATGGCTTTACCATTCACAGTGGCCACGTTTTGGGCCAAAGCCGGTACTGTCATGGCGCAAGTTACAGCAAGTAAAATAAAACGTTTCATAGTTTTCCTTTTGGTTAAGAAATCGGTTGGGTCTGTATGGACAGTGCATGAATGGGGTAAGGGATCAGATCTCCCAGCGCGTCATAAACCAGACGCTGGCTGGCTACCCTGGACAATCCATTAAAGCGGGCAGAGCGGATACTCAGGCGGTAATGGCCTGCGCCATTGCTGGCGCCTGCATGCCCTTTGTGTAGGTGGGACTCGTCTTCAATATCAAGCGCTTGCGGTTCAAGCGAGGCCAGGCGTTCGCGGATCAGTGCAATGCGATCAAGATCAGTCATTGGTTTTCTCCGGCAAGGGAACAGGTCCGGGGGCGGCGGGTACTTCCTGCATATGCCGTCCGAGCCAGATTGATTGGCCAATCGCAAAAATAACCAGCAGGATGGTCATGCCGAAGGCCTTGAAAGTTACCCATTGGTCCTGCGTAAAGTAACCGGAAAAGGCCACTGCTAAATTGACGGCGCCGGCAAACAGGAAAAAGCCGGCCCAAGTATCAGACAGGCGATCCCAGATACGATCCGGAAGGCTCATTTGCGTGGCCAGCATTTTGCGCAATACGTTTTTGTTCATCAGCAGACGCGCGCCCAGCAGAATCAGGGCAAACATCCAGTAAAGCACGGTGGGCTTCCATTTGACGAAGGTGTCGTTATGGAAATAAATGGTGGCGCCGCCAAAAACCACGATGATGATCACATTCATCCAGTTGGTGGCTTCGATCGGGCGGCCACGCAATTTCAGCCACAGGATCTGCAGTACGCTGCTGGCGATGGCTACCCATGTTGCTACGTAAATGTCTGCAACCTTGAATGCGACAAAGAAGAGGACCAGCGGGAAAAAATCGAACAGAAGCTTTTTCATTCTACAGGGTCAAAGCGAAGGGACAGCGAATTGATGCAATAGCGCAGGCCGGTGGGAGGAGGGCCATCGGGAAAAACGTGGCCAAGATGTGCATCACAGACGTTGCACAGCACTTCTGTGCGCGTCATGCCGTGCGAGGTGTCTACTTCTTCGCGGACATTGTGCGGATTAAGGGGCTCGAAATAGCTCGGCCAGCCACAGCCGGCGTCAAATTTCGTATCTGACGCGAACAATGGCGTTTCACAGGCGACGCACGTATAGATGCCGGGCTGGAAATGATCCCAGTACTCTCCAGTGAAGGCGCGCTCTGTGCCTTTCTGCCGCGTGACGTGATAGCTTTCCGGAGAGAGCAGCTCACGCCATTGCTGTTCGGACTTGATGACTTTCAATGGTAGCCTTTACATCAAAAACGGTGGCGGCTATGAGAATAACGATGAGCCGCCGTCCCGGGTTTTCCTTAAATAACATGCCTGCAACCTGCCGGCCGCACGCTTTACGATGCCTTGCGCCGTGTATTCAAAATGCAGACAGTAACCATTCTATTTTAAAGTAAATTGGGGTCTCATTCCTGAATTACCAGGACAAAACTGTATGATTACGCGTTTAAGTGTGACATATTATTGTCCACGGCTTCTGACTATAGCTGCATCCGATTATCTTATAGACAGTTGTAATTAAGCGAAATCATAATATTTGAGAGACAAATCATGAAAAAGTTCCTGCCCTGCCTGCTTGGTGTGGCGCTTGCTGCCAGCGCTCATTCGGTATTTGCCGAGGACATAACCGTTAATGTGGGCGTCGTGGTATCGGCGACCGGTCCGGCAGCCTCGCTGGGCATTGCCGAGCGCAACAGTGTGGCGCTGCTGCCGCGTCAGATCGGATCAACCAAAGTCAACTATACCATTCTTGACGATGCGACCGACGCCACGCAAGCAGTGCGCAATATGCGCAAGCTGATCAGCGAGAATAATGTAGATGTGATTATCGGCACTACCGCCACACCCGGTTCGTTGGCAATGATTGATGTTGCGGCCGAAAAGAAAACCCCCATGATCAGCCTGGCCGCCAGCGCCAGCATTGTCGAGCCTGTGGAGGGCGCGCGCATCTGGTCGTTCAAGACACCACAGAACGATGTGTTGATGGCCACGGCCGTGGTGCAAGCTATGGAAAAAGCAGGAACCGGCAAAATCGGTTTCATCGGCTTTTCTGATGCTTATGGCCAGAACTGGCTAAAGGAGCTCAAAAATGCACTGCAGGGTAAGCAAATAGAGATCGTAGCAACGGAAAGCTATGCCCGCCCTGATACCAGTGTGACCGGTCAGGTACTCAAACTTCTGGCGGCAAAGCCCGATGCCATTCTGATTGCGGGCTCAGGTACTGCAGCTGCGCTGCCACAGCGTGAGCTCAAGCAGCGCGGCTTCAAAGGTCAGATTTATCAGACCCACGGGGCGGGAAATAGCGAGTTTCTGAAAATGTGCGGTAGCGCCTGCGAAGGACTGGTTTTGCCGGCTGGCCCGATCCTGGTTGCAGACCAATTGCCGCCAGCTAACCCCATGCGCGCCACCGGCCTGGACTACACACAGAAATATGAGGCGCAATATGGCAAGGGCTCGGTCAGCGGGTTCGGCGGACATATGAGCGATGCTGGCGCGCTGGTTGCGGCCGCCATTCCTAAGGCGCTGGCCGGTGGCGCCAAGCCCGGTACCGAGGGCTTTCGCCAGGCGCTGCGCGATGCGCTGGAAAACACCAAGGATGTGGTCGGCGTGCACGGCGTCTTTAATATGTCGGCCAAAGATCATTCAGGGCTGGACGAGCGCGCCCGGGTTCTGCTACGCGTCAAGAACGGTCACTGGGAATTTGCCCAGGACCTGAACTGAGCAAAAAACCGAAAGGAAATCAACGGGACGACAATGGATTGGTCAATCGCAAAGATTCTGATGCAGGATGGGCTCGTGACGGGCGTCATTTATGCATTACTGGCAGTATCGCTGGTACTGGTGTTTGCCGTCACGCGCATTATTCTGATTGTGCAGGGAGAGTTCGTGACCTACGGGGCACTCACCTTTGCGGTCCTGGCCGACGATCAGGTGCCGGGAACCCGGTGGCTGCTTGTGATCGCCGGTTTGCTGGTCTTTGCGCGTGAACTGTGGCAGGTATTCCGTGGCAAGCCCATGGTTACGCTGGTCAGGTCGGCGCTGTTTTGCCTGGCGTTACCCATTATCGTATTTTTTGCGGTGCCGGCCATTTTGGGCACGACACCTTCGCTCTGGATCAAGGCCTTGATGACATTGTTCCTGGTCGTCCCGCTAGGGCCCATGCTTTACAAGCTTGCCTACGAATCCATGGCCGACAGTTCGGTGCTGGCGCTCTTTGTGATTTCCATTGCCGTGCACTTTGTTTTCGTTGGCATGGGTCTGGCTTTCTTCGGTGCCGAAGGGCGTCTGGTTGCCCAGCCATTTTTTGACGGCCAGCTTGAGCTGTTCGGCCTGAACTGGACTTATCAAAGCTTGTTCGTGATCGCAATGACAGCAGTCATTATCGCTGCATTGTGGCTGTTTTTCGGCTATACCCTGTATGGCAAGGCATTGCGGGCGACGGCAGTGAACCGGCGCGGCGCGCGACTGGTCGGCATCAGCACCAATATGTCCGGTTTCCTGACCTTTCTGCTTTCGTCCATTGTTGGGGTGCTCTCGGGCATCATGATCGTATCGTTTATTTCGATTACGTACGAGACGGGTTTTATGATTGGCTTGAAGGGCTTTGTGGGGGCCATCATCGGTGGGCTGCTGAGCTATCCGATCGCCGCCGCGGGCGCGCTGCTGGTGGGTATCATTGAATCGTTTTCGACCTTCTGGGCAAGTGAGTACAAGGAAGTGATTGTTTTTGCGCTGATCATACCGGTATTGCTGATTCTGTCTGTGACGACTCGTCACGACGAAGAGGAGTAAGCCATGAAAAAATGGTCTGTACCGTTGTTCATTTTGTTGCTTGCCCTGTTGCCAGTGGTGCCTGGCGTGCCTGAATTCTGGATCAATCAACTCAATGCAATCGGCATTGCCAGTCTGGTCGTGATCGGGCTGGTCGTGTTAACCGGCGTGGGCGGGCTGACCTCGTTTGGCCAGGCAACGTTTGTCGGTATCGGCGCCTACGCCACCGCGTGGCTGTCTGCCACCATGGATGGATCTCCCTGGCTGGGGCTGGTTCTGGGCATTGTGCTGACATTGCTGCTGGCTTTTGTGCTGGGGCAGATTACATTGCGTCTGTCGGGACATTACCTGTCGTTGGCGACGATCGCCGTATGCCTGATTTTCTATTATCTGTACGGAAACATGCCCTTTCTGGGGCGACATGACGGCATCCCGGGAATTCCGCCAATTTCGTTATTTGGCTATCCATTGTTACAGGCCCAGAGTATTTATTATCTGATCTGGTTGGTCGTACTGCTGGCGGCATGGACGGCAATCAACTTGCTCAATTCGCGCAGCGGTCGCGCCATCCGTGCCTTGAAAAACGGCGAAAAAATGGCCGCTTCTTTTGGTGTGCATACTTTTCGCTATAAGGTGATCGCCTTTGTATATGCCGCCGTGCTCGCCGGTCTGGCCGGCTGGTTGTACGCGCACGAGCAGCGTGCTGTCAGCCCCAGCACGTTCGGCATCAACTATGGCATTGAATATCTGTTCATGATGGTGGTGGGCAGTGTGTCTTCTGTCTGGGGCGGCATTTTCGGCGCCGCCGTCATTCTAACGCTCAAAGACCAGATCCAGGACATCGCGCCGCGCCTGTTCGATACCTCTACCAACTTCGAACTGATTGTTTTCGGCGTACTGGTAGTGCTGGTGTTGCATCATGCGCGGGAAGGGCTATGGCCAATCGTGACCGGTTTTTTTTCCGGCGGCAGCAGCGAACGCAAAGCGGCCGGTGGCGTTTTAACCCAATGGTGGGCCGATGCCCCGTTATTGGCTAAAAGTGAAAGACCGCCAGCAGGCCGCACGTTGCTGCAGGTAGCCCAGTTGCGCAAAGAGTTTGGTGGGCTGGTGGCAGTGAACGATATCTCCTTCAGTCTGGCTGCCGGTCAGATTGTGGGGCTGATCGGCCCCAACGGCGCCGGTAAAAGCACGACCTTCAATCTGATTACTGGCGTCATGCCATTGACGCGCGGTTCGATCGTTTTTCGCGACAAATCCTTGCAATCGGCGACAGCAGCAGATATTGCCCGATTGGGGATCGCGCGTACCTTTCAGCATACCCAATTGCTGCCGCAGATGAGTGTGCTGGAAAATGTGGCGCTGGGTGCGCATCTGCGGCGCTCGGCAGGTGCCATACGCAGCATATTGCGGCTGGATCGGCGTGACGAGGCGGCCCTGCTGCGCGAAGCGGCCATTCAACTGGAGCGGGTTGGGCTGGGCGATTGCATGTTCGAGTTGGCCGGCAATCTGTCGCTGGGTAAACAGCGGATCGTGGAAGTCGCAAGGGCGCTCGCGCTTGATCCAACACTGCTTTTGCTGGATGAGCCGGCAGCGGGCCTGCGCTATATGGAAAAGCAGGAGCTGGCTGCCGTGTTGTCCGGATTACGTGACGAAGGCATGAGCATCCTGCTGGTAGAGCATGATATGGACTTTGTGATGAAACTGACCAGCCACTTGGTGGTAATGGATTTCGGCACAAAAATTGCTGAAGGCACGCCGGCACAGATTCAACAGAACGACAAAGTCCTGCAGGCCTATCTGGGCGGGATTGACGATGCTGTTATCACAGATGAAATTGCTGCGGACACGGCCGTCAATAACGAGGTGCGCGCATGAGCCGACTACTGGAAGCACATAATATCAACGCGCAGTACGGTAAAGTACTCGCGGTCAATGACGTGTCTCTGGCCATGGACCAGGGGCAGGTTGTGACGGTGATTGGCGCCAATGGTGCCGGCAAGTCGACACTGCTCAATACCCTGATGGGCGCCTTGCCGACGTCCGGTCGGGCCCACGGGCGCATTCTATATCGCGGGCAGGACATCAGCCGGATGCCCGTGGAAGAGCGCGTGGCCGCAGGCCTGTGCCTGGTGCCGGAAAAGCGCGAGCTGTTTACCAGCATGTCGGTGCAGGACAATCTGCTGCTTGGCGGGTTTCGTCAGTATCGCCAGCGTGTCGCCGGCTGGCGAGACACGCTGGACCAGGTTTATCAGTTGTTTCCGCGTTTGCTGGAGCGCCGCGATCAGCGCGCCGGCACGCTCTCGGGCGGCGAGCGGCAGATGCTGGCCGTAGGGCGGGCGATGATGGCAAAGCCTACTTTGCTTATGCTCGATGAGCCCAGTTTGGGGTTGGCGCCGCGTGTGGTGCAGGAAGTATTTCGCATTATCTTGCGACTGCGCGAAACCGGTGTGTCGATACTGCTGGTCGAGCAGAACGCACGTGCCGCGCTGCAGGCCTGCGACTACGGTTATGTGCTGGAAATGGGCGAGGTAGCGATGGAAGGCTCGTCGCAGATTCTGCGCGCCGATCCCAAGGTGGCGCAAAGTTATCTGGGGCTGGGTCACAGCAATAGCAATCAGGGGCAGAACTGACCCAAATCGCAAGACACCGTTGCCCGCGCGCGGGCAGTGAGAAACCGAATTGGCCTGCTTCGATAGCGTCTGGCAGGCCACTCGCATTATGCTTCGTATTGCTTTGATTGCGCCGGGCGTACACACCAGGACAGAATGAGGGCCAGCAGGCAAATTCCCGCGATAACTACAAATGTGATTGTGAATGCCTGGGCAATACTGTCTGGCGCAGTGCCGGTAATGTCCTGTGGTCCAAGTGCCATGGCGAACACGCCAGACATGAGCGATGCCCCGGTCATCAACCCCAGGTTGCGTGACAATCCCAGCAATCCCGAGAGCAGCCCACGTTGCGCCTGGGACGCGCCCAGCATGATGACAGCACTGTTGGCTGCCAGAAAAAGCTGAAAACCCGGGGTCAACAGTATCAACGCCATGATATAGCCGGCAACGCCCAGAAACCGCGGGAAATAGGCAAGCGCAATCAGACCTAGCGTTGTCTGGATCAGGCCCGCCATGCGCGTGCGCTGCGCGCCAATGCGGTCGGCCAGTCGGCCCGCCGGGACCCCCGAGATGGCCGCCACCAGCGGACCGACTGCCATCACCAGACCGATTCCCGCTTCGTTCAAGCCAAGCCCGAAGGACAGGAAAAACGGACCGATAACCAGGGTGGCCATCATCGGAATGGACACGAGTAGATTCATCAACAGCGCCGTGCCCGTTAGCGGGTCACGCAAGTGTGCGAGCGGTACCAGGGGCGAGGGTGCACGCGACTGGACCCGAAGGAACAGGACAAGCGTGCCGGCGGCGCACACCAATAGCAGGGTTGAATGCATTGGCGTATTGCTTTGGCCGCCGACCGTGCCCAGTCCATACAGAATGAGCGTTGCCGTCAACAAGGCTGCGCCTGTCCAGTCTGGCGAGGCGGCCCTCAGGCTTTTGTCGACGGCAACCGCCGGAATGACCCTGGCTGCAAATATCAACAGACCGGCGCCTAGAATGGTCAGCACGATGAACGCTGCGCGCCAGCCCATACTGCCAATGAGCACACCACCGAGCGAGGGGCCCAAGGCTGTGCCGATGGCGGACATGGTACCGAAAAGCCCCATCGCTGAGCCGATCCGCTCTCTTGTCACGAAGGCGTGGACAATCGAGATAGGCAATGCCATCAGGGTAGCGCCACCCACACCCTGAACCACCCGTCCCAGTACGAGCACATCCAGCGTCGGCGCAGCCGCGCAAAGCCCTGACGCCAGCACAAAGAGCGTCAACCCGACGATAAGCACGCGCCGATGACCGATAAGGTCACCAAGCTTGCCCGCAAGTACGATTGCGACTGTGATTGTGATCAGGTAGGCGAGCATGACCCATTGCACGGCGGGCAGCGTTGCGTTGAAATTCCGCATCAGGGCGGGCAGCGCCACAGTGGCAATACTGACGCCGAGCGATGCCAGCAGCATTGCGCCAGCCAGCGCCGTCAATATGAGCGTAGATGCTTGTTTCCCTGGGAGTACATTCATGATTTTTTCCTTGCCTGCGGATGTTGTGGCAAGTATTATGCAACTTCAAGCCAACTTTAAGTCAAGCCATGAATCTGATTGATATTGCGGCGCTGTCCAAAAGCAGTGGCGTTCCTCCTTCGACGTTACGCTATTATGAAGAGCTCGGATTGATCCACTCCTGCGCGCGGCATGGTCTGAGACGCCAGTACGATGAGCAGACGCTTACCCAACTGGCATTGATATCTCTGGGAAAGGCAGCCGGCTTTTCTCTGGAACAGATCAAGGGGATGTTCGGTCAGGACGGATCGCCCAACCTGTCTCGCCCTGTTCTGCATGAACGTGCCGATGCCATTGAAGATCAGGTCCGCCGGTTAAAGGCGCTCCGGGATACGCTGCGACATGTGGCTGATTGTCCTGCGCCCAGTCATATGCAATGTCCGAAGTTTCAGCAACTTTTGCGCGTCATACACCCGCAGGCAGCCGGCGCGCGGCCCAAGCTTTATAAAATCTAAGTAATTTTTTAATCTTATTAAAAGTCAGTTGCTGATAGACAGAATAGTCTATTTAATAATGCTGAGGAATGAGATTCTCTTTTGGCCATATAAATACCGGTATAGTGTTCGTGCGAAAAACAGTCCAGGTCGATGAATCTGACAGGTGCACTGATGAGCGGAATAGTTGATTTTGGGACTAGGGCTACACCAAGTCCACAGCCGACCATAGCTGCCACAGTTTGAATTTGGCATACCTCTTGAGCGATAAACGGATAGACGTTATTATCCTGGCAAAACAGGCGCATGGCATGTCGAAGCACACTGCCTTTATCGTACATGATGAAGGCTTCTGAACAGAGCATTTCAGGAGAAACTCGAAGGCAATCTGCCAGCGCATGGCCTTCACTCGTTATAAGCACAAATTCATCCCGACCTAGATTGATGACTTCCAGTTCGGAAGGCAAATCAATCGGGCCGCGCAGTAAACCCATATCTATTTGTCTTTCGAGCAACATGTGAATAATACTTTTGGAAGTGCTTTCATGAACGTTGACATTAAAGTCTGGCTGGGTCTTTTGTAAAATGGACAACACTCTGGGAAAAATAGTGTGCGCTGCGGAAGAAACAAGTCCCAGGTTTATGGTGGCAGCGCAAGCTTTTGCGGTAGAACGAGCGCTCCAAACTGCCCGTTCTGAGTATTCGAGACAGAGTCGACAGTGCCTGGCAAAATCAGCACCAGCAAGTGTCAATTCAAACGAGCTGGCCTGTTGATTTATAAGAGAAACACCGATTGCATCTTCAAGTTTTTTAATGACAGCCAGTAGTGTTGACTGAGCGATACGAAGCCTTTCTGCGGCTTTTGTAATACTATTTGATTCCGCGACAGTCAAAAACTGCTTCATCTTCTTCAGGTCTATGTTTTTCACAGTCTGTTATTTACCTTGTATCTGGTGTCTGGCCGTTATTTCGTGTGGGTAAGAAATACACGAGCGCCCAATAAAGGTTTCCTACGTGTTGGAAGCGTCCAAAAGCTCAGCGACAGATGGAGAACTAAAAATATTCTGGTGTTCCCAGAGGGCATCCCCTCGCTTTATTTCATATCAGCCGAAAACCGAGCATGCCCGCAGTAATGATAAGGGTGACGACAAATCCGATTGTGATAATCGACCAAGTGATTGCATTTGAACGGGCGTATGTCATATTGTGATTTCTTAATACGATTCGCAATCCACATGCAAGGTGAGCAAGAAGTAAAAACACAGCAAGAGAGTAGTGCGGCAGTAATCGGATATTCCATGGATCCATTAATAAACCGACAGGTTCTCCAGTAGCCCAAGCGTAATCAGTTTCTGTGCCGAAGTAGCGAGCGAGAATAAAAACGGAATTGATGTGAGAAGCAATGAAGAATGCAAGATATACACCAGAGGCAGCTTGTAGACTATCTAAAATGTCCCCGGAACGTTCTGACTTGGGTTTTACCAGAACAATGCCACTTAGAATCTGTATAAAGAAAGCTGCGATAAGTATTGGTTCCACAGCGGGGTGACGATACACCTTGCGGAGCACGTCCATGATTGCAAGATGAACGTTGTTGCCAAATAGGCCCAGTGAGTGATTAAACAAATGCGGAGCGAGAAAAACAAGCAGTATAAAAACTGCAAATACGCCGTGGAGTACTCGCAGCCGTCTGTACATAGCAGGATCATTCAGTACGATCGGTCTGCGTGGCATGGTATGAATCATCATGGTCGATAAAATTGTTAGTACTAGCCATATTCCTGTCCACACCGCATTATCGTGGCCATTGATTTTCATTAGAAATAGTAATACGCCAACCAAGGTAAAAGCCGGTGGAGCCGCAACAACCAAATATGATAATCGCCGAGCAAGCACAAGTCGATCCGTAAGGGTTTCTTGTTTTCCCAGATGGTGCAAGACCGCAAATCCAATAATTGGCACCGTATACGCTGTCAAGATTTGAATGAACGCATATGGGGTAATCTGTCCAATTGACGCGATCGTGGTATTTGCCCATTGAAGTGCCCATGGATAATATAGTGCCGCTGCAAATGGAATCAACCATAACCATTCTCGTTGGCTGTTGGCCAGATTAAATTTTGTTGACGACGCGTTTTCTTGATGGATGGGCTGGCTTGAATTTTGCATCTTAGTGACCGAAGGAATAAGTTGCGAAAATTCTGACATATCTTGTTATGCGCCAAAAGATGTCGTCAAGGAACTACGGAATTAACTTTAGATATAAATGCTTAAAATCCAAGTTTAGACTGTAAGTAATCAATGAATAACTTTACTCGCAGCGGCATCTGCTTGCGACTGGAGTAACAAATATAGTGACCGCGACCCTCTGCGATATGTTGAGTCAAGACGGCGATAAGGTCGCCCTGTGCGATCAATGAATCTGCTTGGTAGTTTGCTATTTGTGCCAAGCCACTTCCTGCTCTTGCTGCCTGTGCTACCAGTTCCGGATCGTTGAATATCTGATGAGGGAGAATCTTATGTTTATAGAAACTGCCGTTCAGGAAAAACTCCCAATCGTGAATTTTTCCACTATCTTCAAGGCGAAATCCAATTGTTTTGTGGCGATCCAGATCTTCGATGCTGGTTGGCGCACCATTTTTCTTGAAATAGTCGGGTGATCCACAGACGATCAGTCTCATAGGGGCAATTTTTCGAGCGATGATGCCTGAATCCTCCAATCTACCGTTTCGTATTGCTATATCGATTTTTTCTTCGAAAAAATCTGTCATTCGATCATTCAGTTCAAACTCAAGCTGAATGTCCGGGTGCTTGACACAAAACTCACTCAATAGTGGCGCAATACGCCGCCGGCCATATCCCACCGTAGCGCTGACTCTCAAACTACCGGCATCTGAGCTGGCAGCGTCTTTTAGGTCAGCTGCCACACGAACTAAATGATCAATGCTCGGCAAGCACTGATCAAAAAACCTGGCTCCTTCCGTGGTGATCGATACAGAATGGGTGTTGCGATTCAGTAACCGAACATTAAGTTGGGTTTCCAGCCGTTGGATACTGCGGCTTACAGCCGGTGGTGAAATACCTAAGTCTTTTGCTGCGGCATTGAAGCTGCCAAGAGCGGCAACTTTCATGAAGGCGACGATGCCAGAGAAATTTTTGCTAATCATTTTGCGCTTATACCAAAATAATGATCGAGAGAGTCTTACGGCGGAAAGAGTAAAAATTGTAGTAGACCGAACAGATGATTTAAGGGCATCTTGAGAGTGGGACGAGTATTGCCGATATGGCAGAGTGTGTTGGCGTTTTAACCTGAACCGTGATAGAGGCGGGTAATGACGCGCGACAAATTGAAATATGATTATTGACTACAAGTTAATGCAGGTCAAAGGATTCGGCCGTCAAGGCATACTCGAGAAAGCAGGATTGAGTATCTACGGCTTTCTTTATTGTTATGCAAGCAGCGCGGATCAGGCAGTTGCACTATATATTTGCACAGCCCCGTTATGCCACTTCTTTAATTGTCTTTTTGACCGGTTTTGCGGTCTTTTTTAATGCAGCTTTCTTTGCTGGCCGGGCTGTGCCCGTTGTTCTGGCGGGTCGACGCTCAGCGGCCCCCAGATTCTTTTCTTTGAATTCACACAGGTCTTCAATCCCGCATTGCGCGCACTTAGGCGTTCGCGCGACGCAGATGTACCGGCCATGCAGAATCAGCCAATGATGCGCGTCCAGCAGGTATTGCCTGGGCACGAAGCGCATCAGCTTGTCTTCGACTTCCCTGACGTTCTTGCCCGGGGCCAGGCCGGTTCGATTGGATACGCGAAAAATATGCGTGTCCACCGCCATGGCTGGCTGGCCGAAAGCGGTATTGAGCACGACGTTGGCCGTTTTTCGTCCGACACCGGGCAGCGCCTCAAGCGCTTGGCGACTGTCCGGTACCACACCCTGGTATTGCTCCTGCAGGATGGCGCAGGTTGCCAATGCATTTTTGGCCTTGGTCTTGTAAAGCCCGATCGTGCGAATCTTTTCGGTAAAGGTGTCCAGCCCCATATCCAGAATGTCTTGCGAAGTTTTACAGGTGTCGAAAATGTGGCGGGTAGCCAGGTTGACCGATTTGTCGGTCGCCTGCGCCGAAAGCAAAACGGCGATCAGTAACTGGAACGTGTTTTCGTATTCAAGCTCTGTGGTGGGGCTGGCGTTGGCGGCGGCCAGTCGTTCGAAAATGAGTTTGCGTTTTGCTGCATTCATGAACTACTACCCGATTGATTGGTTGGTTTGCGACGTGCGCGTGCCCGTTGCAATGCCAGTGCAATGGCTGCTTTTTTTGTGTCTTCGGCAGTTGGCGCAGCCATGGGCGCCTGGGTCGATTGTGCCAGGCTGTCAGCCGACTGCCCGGGACGGTCGGCCTGGGCGTCTGTCTGCTGGCTTGAGGCAGCCGCCTGGGCGCCTGCACGGCGCATCCGTTCTTCTTTTTCCTGGGTGTTCAGTTGCAGGCGGTGTGCCCGTTGTTCATGGCGCGTTCGGGCAGCGTCGGCGTCTTCCTGCGTCCACGGGCGATTGGCATCGACCATGGCGATACAGTCTACCGGACAGGGGGCAACACACAGCTCGCAACCCGAACACAAATCGGGGATGATCGTGTGCATGAATTTATTGGCCCCCATAATGGCATCCACAGGACAGGCCTGGATACACAGCGTACAGCCGATGCAATGCGCTTCATCAATAACCGCCACGAGCAAGGGGCCCGGCTGGCCACAGGATTCATCCAGCGGCAAAACAGGGGTGTCGAGCACGTGCGCCAGCTTTTCAATGCCGGCGTCGCCGCCAGGTGGACAGCGGTTGATCAGCGTGGTGCCCGACGCCAGGGCCTGGGCGTACGGACGGCAGCCGTCGTAGCCGCATTGGGTGCACTGCGTCTGAGGTAATACCGCGTCTATGCGGTCGATGAGGAGGGCGTGGTTCATAGGGGGCAATAAGGAAAGGACGCGGCCAGAGCCACGTCCCTCTCATTGTACCGAAAAAGGCAGTGCCAGTTGCTTTCAGGCGGCAGCAACAGCCTGACTGACGCTCTTTTCTTCGGTTTCGGCGATAAAGGCTTCTACCACAGGGAAAATCTGCTTTCTCCATTTGGAGCCGGAGAAGATGCCGTAGTGGCCGCAGCCTTTGGCCAGAAAGTGCTTCCTGTCCTGTTTTTTGAGGCCGGAACACAGTTTCTGGGCGGCTTCGGTCTGACCATACCCGGTGATGTCGTCGTTTTCACCTTCGATTGTCAGCAGGCGGGTGTGGGCAATGTCCTGGGGTTTGACCAATTCATTGCGCACTTTCCATTCACCCTTGGGCAGCAGGTGATCCTGGAATACGACGCGGATAGTGTCCAGATAGTATTCAGCGGGCAGATCCAGCACGGCATTGTATTCGTCGTAAAACCGCCGGTGGTGTTCTGCTTCGGACAACTGGTCGGACATCAGGTTCATGTAGAAGTCATAATGCGCTTCCATATGCTTGTCCGGATTCATTGCAACAAAACCTGCATGTTGCAGAAAACCGGGGTAAACCTTGCGGCCGGCGCCGGGGTAGCGACCGGGCACAACGTGAATCAGCTTGTTTTCGAACCACGAGAACGGATTTGAGTCTGCCAGGCTATTGACCTGTGTAGGCGACAGCCGTGTATCGATGGGGCCGCCCATCATGATCATGGATTTGGGCATGGCGTCGTGTTCGCCGGCAGAGGCCATGAGCGAGACGGCGGCCAGCACCGGTACGGTGGGCTGGCAGACAGACATGATGTGCATGTCGGGGCCGACAACGTGGATGAATTCGCGTACATAGTCAACGTAGTCGTCCAGGTGAAACGGTCCCTTGCTGGGAGGCACCATGCGGGCATCCACCCAGTCTGTGATGTAGACGTCGAAACTGGTCAGCATGGTTTTGACCGTGTCGCGCAAAAGGGTGGCGTGGTGTCCCGACAGGGGAGCCACGATAAGCACTTTTGGATCGCCGCCTGGGTTCTTGCTGTGTTCGCGTTCGAAGTGAATCAGATTGCAGAAGGGCTTGGCCTGCGTGGTGGAAATCGTGATGTTGCTTTTTTTGTCCCCCACTGTAACCGTGTCGATATTCCACTCTGGCTTTTCGTAATCTTTGCCCAGGCGATGGAACAGTTCAAAGCCGGCTGCAATGTTTTTTGACAGGGGGAGGTAGGTGTAAGGACTGAAGGGGTTGGTAAAGAGGTTGGAACCGACTTGTGTGAACGATGCCATCGGCGACAGAAAACTGCGGGTTAGCTCATGGAGCTGGTAAAGCATGATCATATTCGGTCCATATCCAACGAAGGTCGGCGTTCAATGAAAAAATTCTAACACTCGCGACAGGCAAGAATGTGAAATATGCGTGCGTATTTGTTAAGAATCGCCAAGAAACGACCGTATGTTGCTACGCAGCAATAGATACGAAGGAAATATTACCAAGAATTTTCATGAATTACCATTCGGTAATATACGGACTTACCCGCCTTGCCGACCACAAGGCTGGCAAACATGGCCACAATCCTTACCAGTAGTTTTCCACGGCCAAAGAGCCGGCAACGCCGCGTCGTCCGGGGGCAAAGCCACGGTCGCCAAGGATTTTGCGGGCGTCCTTAACCATGGCCGGGTTACCGCAGAGCATGACACGGGCCACCGTCGGATCCAGGTTGGCGCCAGCCAATTGTTCCAGTTCACCCGATTCGATCAGTGTGGTAATGCGCGCTTGCGGCATGCCCGGCAAGGGCTCGCGCGAGGCTACAGGCAGGTACACGAACTGTTGATCATTGGCCGCATGGGTCCGGGCAAAGCGCGCAATATCGTCCTGGTAGGTCAGTTCATTGGCTTGCCTGACGCCATGCACGAGGATGATGCGTTCAAACTGCTGCCAGGTCTGCGGATCGTCCAGCATGGGCAGGTACGCAGACAGGCCGGTGCCGGTAGCCAGCATCCACAACTGTCCCCCCTGGGGAAATCGCTCAATGGTCATGAAGCCAAATGCGGTTTTGTCGATGTACACGGCATCGCCTACCTGCAGATCATGAAGGCGCGGGCTGAACTGGCCATCCGGGACCACAATTGAATAGAACGCCAATTCATGGGCGTGCGGCGGGGTGACCATGGAATAGGCACGCCAGATGTCGGGTTTGGCATCGATCTGCGGATTGTCCGGCAGGCCGAGCCGGGCGAACTGGCCGGGAACAAACGCGAATGCAGGATCTTTGGTCGTAACAATTGAGAAAAGTTTTCCGGGGATCCATTCTGTTCGGGCAGTGACGATCTGGCTTGTGTATTTTTCCTGTGTCATACGGCGGGGCGTGCCT
>NZ_JBQEAU010000097.1:0-17677 GCF_052108595.1 Advenella sp. | reverse complement strand
ACCGTTGTGTAGCCCGAGGTTTCCCAGCGGCCGAAACTGGTTTTTTCGTCCAGTCGATAGTCTTTCGACGCAAAATGCGTCGCTTGTATCCGGTGACTCCATTTCGCAGAGGGTGTGTATTCCACATAGGCGGTCAATTTCAATGGTGGAATGCGATACCCGGTCATGTTCTGGTAACTGTCCTTGCCTTCCGGTTTTTCTTCACCTTTCATCCATGTGAACGTACCACCCAGTGCCCACTGATTATCATCGCTGTAATAATCCAGCCCGCCTTCGATCCCATAAATGCGCTCTTTGGTTCGCAGCAGCGTCAGGCCATTATTGAAACTTTGCAGCGCGCCCAGATCCGATTTCGACTGAAATACGGTCAGGTTGGCAGCGACGTTGGAAAATGTCCCGCGCCAACCCAGCTCAAAGGTATCGGTTTTTACAGGCTCCAGATTTGAAGCGCCAAAATTGAAGGCCGGCGTGGCATTTCGCACCTGGACGCCCACGTCGGGAAGTTCAAAACCCTGGCTGAAGGACGCATAGAACTCCTGGCCTTTGACTGGTGTATAAACGACACCAGCATTATAGCTCCACGCGCCATAATGGACCGTTCCACCGGATACCCGCCCCGGATTGGCCACACGCGATTGCGACAATGGGGTAAAGTCGTCAAAACGTACGCTGGCGCGATCATACCGTGCCCCGCCCTGCACTGCCCAGTGTTCGTTAAAGCGATGCTCCAGCTGGGCAAACGCGCCGATGCTGCGTGTCGTGATCGGCGGCATGTAAGTCAGCGAGTCGATTTTGCGAAAATGCAAACCGCCGCTTCTGTCATATTCGTAGGGATCAAACACATCCAGCGGCATTTCACTGCGCTCTTCGTTGAAATCCATACCCCAGGTCAACTGTGTCTTCTTGTCGGACGTCAATGGCGTCTTGATGGTCAGGCGACCGCCGAATACGCTTGATTTTTGCGTTACCTGGTCCACGTTGGCACCCCTGACAGATACGCCGCGTGCATCAAAGGGGGCAAAGCGTGTGAAAAAGTCGCGATAGTAAATTTGTGCGGCCAGGGTGCTGCCAGCAATGTCACGGTTTTGATATTCAAGGCTGGTCATCGTATTGCGAATGCGATTTTGCTGGTCCAGCTCCAGTCCCCGGATACTTCGCGCGCCGGTGCTGCCGGGCGGCTGCCGGGCGACACTTGGGTCGGACGCGTAGTCGGTATTCTGTTTTGCGTCATAGTGGCTCAGGGACAACTGCAGGCGTTGATTCTCATCAATTTGCAGACCTACTTTGCCGGACATATTGTAGATATTCGAATCAAAAAGATCGCCCTGGCTCGGTTCAGGAGCCAGGCGTGTACCGCGTGCATCGTACGACCCACCTGTATGGCTGGCGCCCAGACTAAGCGAATAATCGATTTTGTCATTGCCACCGGAAAAATAATGCTGCACGCCGCCGCCCAGGCCTGCAGCGCCCAGGCGGGACAATGGTGTCGTCGCCGAAACCGTGGTCTCGGCACGAGGCTCGCCGTCGTATCCCCTGGTGCGTATGGACACAATGCCACCGGCCGCACCGCTGCCGTAGATAGCGCTACTGCCACGCAGTACTTCGATTTGCTCAATATCGGCAGGATTAATATTGGCAAGGTTACGCGAAGAATCACGGTTGGTGTTCAAGGGGATACCGTCAACCAGGATCAGCATATTGCGACCGCGCAGGGTTTGGCCATAATCGGTAATGGTATGACTGGAGTCAGCCATGCCTGGCAGCACTTTACTCAATACGGTGGCCACACTGTCGGATCCGGCACGCAATGTATCCAGCTGCTCCCGGTCAATAACGGCAACCTGTCGGGTGGGCGACATCAAATCACTTTGTGTACGCGCGGTCACGGTAATGGCAGACAATTCGGTCACAGGCGCTGTTGTCTGCTGCACTGCAGACACGGACGGCGTGGCAGCAACAGGCGCCACAGCAGTGTCCAGCGTATAGTTGCCATCTCCTACCTTTCGTATGCGAAGGCCGGTGCCAGCCAGCAGTCGCTCAAAGCCACCCTGTACAGAATGCTGGCCAGTCAGCCCTTGCGTTTTCAGGCCGCGGGTGGCATCCATATCGATGCTCAAATTGACGCCGGCCTGCCCCGCATAACTGAGCAACGCGGGTCCCAGTTCACCGCGAGCAATATTGTACGTGTTACGCGTCTGCGCAGTGCTGGGTTCGGCGGCCCAGACCGGTGCAGGCGCCAGCGTGGCGGTCAGGCCCAGCGCATACAAGGCGCCAAGCACTGCAGCGCTAATGCGACGTCGTGCGCCACACGCAGGTTCAAGCAAATAGGAATCTGAAGTCAGATCAGCCATGAAAAAAGTTCCTGTCACAAAGTCAGTAAATTGAGGTTCTTATAGACATGACAGGCCAGTTGTAAAAACAGGACAAAATAATTGAAATTTTTTCTTTTCCGCAAAAACCACTGCTACCGTGCTGCAACGGTTACCCAGTAACGGGTGCGAAACTGGATCTGCACCGGCAGAGTCTGGGCAAGCGCCTCAAGAATCCGGTCCGTATTATTCAGTTGGAAGGCGCCCGATACTGGAATATCGGCCACAGACGAATCACATCGCAAAATACCCGGGCGATACCGTGCGAGTTCGGCCACAAAATCGGCAAGTCTCATTTGTTCGGCATACAGTACACCTTGCACCCATTGCCCGACGCCGGGCAAGGCGGGCACCTTGGCGCCCAAGCGATCTGCGCTGAAATCCAGTTCCTGCCCTGCCGGTACGATTTGGGTCTCGGACCAATGCAGTGGCCGCACCTGAACGGCACCGTCCAGCACAGTCAACCGGGTACGGTCAGGCGTACAGCGCACGACGAATCGGGTACCCAATGCCTGTAGGCTGCCTTGCTGCGTTTTGACCACAAAGGGACGCGCACCAGCCTGAGGACCGTGTGCCGTCTGGATATGAATTTCTCCCGAGCGTTGCAACACCAGCCGCTGCCTGGCATCGAAGACGACGTCCACAGCGCTTGACGTATTAAGGCTGAGCTGGCTTCCGTCCGCCAGCGCCACGTCCCGGCGTTCGCCCGTGCCGGTGCGGTACTGGGCATTGAGCGAATCCCAGGGGATGGCCCGGTAACCGAGCCACATCGCCGAAGGCGCCGTAATGGCCAGCGCAATAGTTTTGAGCATCATGCGACGATTTTCGGAAACGCGGGGCCGGTTCAATACTGGCATGGCCAGCGAGCCTGGCACGGATTCGAATTGTCGGTTCAGTTTCTCTACGCTTTCCCAGACCCGTTGATGTTCGGAGCTTTGCCCACGCCAGTGGGCGCAGCGCTGCGCATCGGCCTCATTGAAACGCCCGGAATGCATCAGCACGAGCCATTTGACAGCCTCGTCCACCAATTGCGTTTGCTGCGGTTCGGGCGTTCTTGTGGAATTCACGCCGCTTGCGCCAGCATCAAGGTAAGACATTGTTTGAAGCCCTGCGCCATATAACGCGTGACTGTGCGCACACTCACCTGCAGATGCGCCGCAATTTGCTCGTAGCTCATGCCCTCGAGCTGACAAAGTATAAACGCCGTGCGCACACGAGCGGGTAATGCGTCCAGCAGCGTATCGAGCTCCTGCAGCGTTTCCAGAAGAATCGCCCGCTCTTCCACGGATGGCATGTGCTGCTGTGGCAGCTGCAATAACGACGCCTCGTAGGCGCGTTCCAGAGACTGCCGTTCATAGAAATTGATTAGCAGTCGCTTGGCAACGGTCGTCAGGTAGGCGCGCGGCTCATCCAATACCGGAATCGAATTCTGTCGATACCCTGCCAGTACTCGCGTAAAGGTATCATGAGCAAGGTCGGCCGCATCAAATCGGTTACCCAGTTTTCTGTGCAGCCATTGGTACAGCCATCCATGATGATCCTGATAAAGGATATGGATTTGCCGCTGCAAAACTGACTGGCTACCGGTCATGAGCCCCTCTTTCGGTAAAGTGCCGCCCCAACACAAAAAACAACGATAATGACATTCGTTCTCATTATATATAACAATTGACGATCATTGCCCATCAAATACCTGTCATCAACACAGAAAACCTCAGGATCGCTGCGCGCAGGTAATGCGCAGCAAGTCGCACGACGCGGACACCGTCCGCGGCTGAAACTGGCCTGCGTTCGTCGTATTTTCAAGCATTGGCGCTGGACGGCGCTTATACCCCCGGGCCTTTTTCGCAAAAGCCAATGCGCTCAATGCAGGGTAAGCGTAGCCCGTGGGCGTAACAGATCCCGGTACAGACAAGGCCTATTGTGTAGCGGGACGTTCAAATACTTAGTGTGGCTGCTGTTGGCGTCTGTTGCTCATTCTCTTGAACTACCTTGGTGGATCTTTATTGCTCATTTTTTACTTGTTTTAAGGGTAAACCCGTAGTAATATACTTTGCATGCAAACTAAATATTCAGCGAACCGTCCTTCCTCGCATGAACCCTTCCAGGCTCGTAGCCGTTTTGGTTTTCTACTTGGTAGCGTATATAGACAGTGGCGCCGCCAGATCGATTTGAATTTCAAAGACCTGGGACTATCGGATGCCACGCGCATGCCGCTACTGGTGCTATACGTGCAAGACAAAGCCTTGCGCCAGAAAGACCTGGCCCAGGCTTTGTATCTGGACTCTTCATCCCTGGTACGCGTGCTGGCGCAATTGCAAAAGGCGCAACTGGTGCAATGGGATAACGACCCGGCCGACCGTCGCACCAAGTGCATTGCCCTGACACCGGCCGGTCGCAAGGTGGCGGCGCTGATCCTGGAGAAAAGCATGGAAATCGAGCAAACCATACTGGCCGATCTTTCTGCAAATGAAATACAAATCACCCGCCGGGCCCTGGAAAAAATTTCGGAGCGGCTCGAGTCCGGGGACAAATAAACAAATGACGCTGCACTTGCTTTCCCCCTGCACCAGAAAATATACGGTTGAAAAATGAAATTAAAAGTATCGCCCTTCGCCTGGGTGAGTTTTGCCATGATTGTTGGCGTGATGGGCACCGCACTCATCAGTCCCCTGTATGCGCTCTATAAAGAGGCCTGGCAACTGCAAACGAGCGATATCTCGCTCATATACGTCATGTACATGGGCGGTGCGTTGTGTGGTTTGTTGTTTTTGGGGCGCCTGCCTGACCGTGTCGGCTTTCGCCCGATGATGCAGTGGGGCCTGGCGCTGGTCCTGCTCGGAACAGCCATCAGCCTGATCGCATGGAACATGACCAGCCTGAATATCGGACGGTTCATCGTGGGGGTGGCCTCAAGCATGGTGACCACCAGTGCGACCCAGGGGTTATCCAAACTGTCCCGCCACGGCAGCGTACAGCGCGTGGCCATGATGACTGGTTTCTTGATGGCATTTGGCTTCGGCCTGGGACCTTTGGTGGGTGGCATCATTGGGCAATGGGCCCCTGTGCCATTGACACTCGCCTATGTTCCGACCCTGATCCTGGGCAGCCTGGGTTTAACGGTATTGTGCTGCCTGACCCTGCCCGACACCATTAAACCCAAGGCCGGCCCACGCCTGGCATTGAACGATATTTTGCCAAAGCTGACCTGGCCCGACGCAAACGGTTCGGGGGCATTTGTGCTTACCTGTTGCCTGCCTTTTCTTGCATTTGGCGTTTTCGGCCTGTATGCCTCCATGGCGCCACTGTTTCTGGGCAAACTGGTACCCTGGGACGGCCCAGTCGTCAGCGGCACCTCTATTGCATTGATCCTGTTTACTTCGGCAGCCGTTCAGGTGATTGCCGGGCGTATGTCTATTGACTGGTGCGGCGCTACAGGCACAATCGCATTGGCGCTAAGCAACGCGATTCTCATGCTGAACTTACACGCCAGCTCAGCCATTTTGTTTGCGCTGGGCGTATTGCTCACGGCAATCGGACACGGCATGACCATGCTTGCCGGCATGAGCATGATCACCCGCCTGGCCGGACCTGGCAATCGCTCAGGACTGTTGGCTACTTACCTGGTCGCCGGTTACGTCGGCAGCATGATTCCCATGATGGGCATAGGCTGGATTGCCGACCATTGGGGCATTGAAGTAGCCATTTATTCGTTCTGCACGATGGTCATCGCCATTGGCGTACCGGTGGCGGTACTATTTCAGCGCCATCCGCGCATTCGGCCAGCAGTGGCCCAGCCAGCGCATTAAGGGAAGAAGGCAGCACCCACTGCCCTTCTCCTTCAGATATGCGATGTTGCTTCACTTAGAAGTTGGAGCCAAGATCAGTCTAGCCCTCGACAACGGTCGTCTGGTAATAAAACCGCAAGCACGGCCTCACTACGCCCTCGATAAGTTGTTGACTCAATGCGACACAGCGGCTGACTTCGCCCTTAAAGATCGGCAATGGCTTGATGCCAAGCCGGTCGGCGGAGAACTGCTTTAATGGAGCAAGGCAACATTTGGCGGCGAACAACAAGATTGTGATGTTCATTCTTGCTGTACAGAAAAATGGCCCAGACATCGCTACACGATAGATTTCGCACGCCCAAATCAATGGACTCAGCGTCAGCCTTGCATCGTTGAAAAAAATGTAGTAACGTTACCACATACAATCACGTAAAGATAAATGGGGAATCATGAGCATTACAACAATCTCCAGCAGAGAGTTGAATCAAGATATTGGTCGAGCAAAAAAGGCGGCGCTAAAAGGCCCGGTCTTCATCACTGATCGTGGCAAGCCAGCCCACGTATTACTGAGTATAGACGAGTACCAACGTATCACCGGGAAGCGCCGTAATATCGTTGACGCACTTTCTGTGCCGGGACTATCCGATATTGAGTTCGACCCAGCACGGGCCAACATCCAAAGCCGGACGGCAGACCTGTCGTGATGTATCTTCTCGATACCAACGTTATTTCCGAGCTTCGCAAGGCAGGAGACGGAAAAGCTGACGCTAACGTAATCGAGTGGCTAACCAGCGTGGATGCTGCGAAACTCTATATTTCCGCCATGACCGTGATGGAGATTGAAATTGGCATCCTGCGGATCGAACGGCGCGACTCAGCCCAAGGCTCGAAGCTCAGGGCTTGGCTTGAAGCTTATGTCATGCCGGAATTTGCCGAACGCTCATTACCGATAGATGCCGCAGTTGCATTGCAGTGTGCTCGTTTGCAGGTGCCAGATCCCCGCTCTGAACGGGACGCCCTTATAGCAGCCACGGCGCTTGTGCACGGAATGACAGTTGTCACGCGAAACACGGCTGATTTTGAGGCAACAGGTGCGCCACTACTCAACCCGTGGGCACTGTCAAACTCTCGTTAGGAACACCCGGAAGCGGCCCATACGGGCTGCTTGCCAGGGTGCACATGACTAAGCCCGCAACGCGGGCTTAGTGGCTTTTTATGGCATCAGATGCCTGGCGGCGCCAGACGCGCAATCACTCTCACTCAGTTATAAACAAGAAGAAAAACAACTTTCAAATCAATACACCAATACAATAAATTCTGCTGATACCGCGAAAAATACCATGCTATCCCAATCGGCCCCCGCCAGGAGCATGCCACTGTCGAGGTCCACATGGCGTCGCGTTGGGCCGCTCATTAGGCCATCAGTCAGATTTTCTTCACGAACTCCGACTTCAAGCTCATTGCGCCGAATCCATCGATCTTGCAGTCAATGTCATGATCCCCATCGACCAGGCGGATATTCTTGACCTTGGTCCCCATCTTCACGACCCCGCCCGATCCCTTGAGTTTCAGGTCTTTGACGACGGTGATGCTATCTCCATCTTGCAGCACGTTTCCGGCGGCGTCACGGTGAACACGTTCGTCCGACTCAGCCACGGCCTCGGCTTGAACCGGCCATTCGTGGCCGCATTCGGGACAAATGTAGAGCCCGCTACCATCTTCATAGGTGAGGCTGGACTTGCATTGGGAACAGGGGGGTAAAGTACTCATATCAAAGAATCCTAGAAACTTGCTCCGGCTTACCCGAGAGCCCTTCCGATACCGTGCCGGCATCACTAACACGGTGGTGGTACCGGTGTTTTTCTCAACGGTATACCTTCCGGACACCATGAAAAACACCTTTAATGATGTGGGAGATATAGTTATCGAGTCAAAATTTTTGAAGTTAAATCTATAACTTATAAATCAACCTCATTCCCACTCGATCGTCGCAGGCGGCTTGCTGGAAACATCATAAACCACCCGGTTGATGCCGCGCACTTCGTTGATAATACGAGATGACACACGACCCAGTAATGGGTATGGCAGTTGCGCCCAGTCAGCCGTCATGAAATCAGAAGTCTGCACCGCACGCAACGCGACCACATAATCATAAGTTCGGCCGTCGCCCATGACACCCACCGATTTGACTGGCAGGAACACGGCAAAGGCCTGGGAGGTCAGGTCGTACCAGGATTTGCCTGATTCCTCATCGGTTGTGTTGCGCAGTTCTTCAATAAAAATCGCATCAGCCTTGCGCAGCAGATCGGCGTATTCTTTCTTGACTTCGCCCAGAATGCGCACGCCCAGGCCGGGGCCGGGGAATGGATGGCGATACACCATATGATGCGGCAGACCCAGCGCCAGACCCAGTTCTCGCACTTCATCCTTAAACAGCTCGCGCAGCGGCTCCAGCAGTTGCAGATTCAGCGTTTCCGGCAGGCCACCCACGTTATGATGCGACTTGATGGCAACGGCCTTGCCGGTTTTGGCGCCGGCCGATTCAATCACATCGGGGTAGATCGTGCCCTGGGCCAGCCAGCGCGCGCTTTTGCGTTTGCCTGCTTCATCCTGGAACACTTCCACAAATTCCCGACCGATAATCTTGCGTTTTTTTTCCGGGTCGGTTTCGCCGGCCAGCTTGCCCATGAAGGCGTCAGTTGCGTCGACATGAATCACATTGACGCCAAGGTGTTCGCCAAATATCTTCATGACCTGCTCTGCTTCATTCAGGCGAAGCAACCCATGATCTACAAAGACGCAAGTGAGTTGATCACCGATGGCCTTGTGGATCAATGCTGCGGCCACGGATGAATCCACGCCGCCGGACAACCCCAGAATCACGTCATCGGTGCCGACCTGCTCACGGATGCGCGCCACCGCTTCTTCGACGTAGTCGGGCATGTTCCAGTCATTGCTGCAGTTACAAATGTCATTAACGAAGCGGTTCAACAGCGCCCGTCCCTGCGTGGTGTGAGTCACCTCCGGGTGAAACTGCACGCCATAGAAATGGCGGGCTTCGTCGGCCATGCCAGCTATCGGGCATGAAGGCGTAGAAGCCATCAGCACAAAGCCGTCGGGCAGTTCAGAGACCTTGTCGCCATGGCTCATCCAGACCTTGAGCATGCCATGACCCTCTGGCGTGACAAAATCGGCAATGTCCTTGAGCAGTGCGGTATGGCCATGCGCGCGCACTTCAGCGTAGCCAAATTCACGATGATCGGACCAGCTGACCTTGCCGCCCAATTGCGAGGCCATGGCCTGCATGCCGTAACAGATGCCCAGCACCGGCACGCCCAGCTCGAATACCTGCTGCGGCACCTTGAGTGACGCTTCATCATAGGCAGACGAATGGCTGCCGGACAGAATCACGCCCTTGAGCCCCAGGCTCTGCTGTTCTGCAAGAAAAGCAGCATCGACATCGCCGGGGTGAATTTCACAAAACACCCCTGCTTCGCGCACGCGTCGCGCAATAAGTTGTGTAACCTGTGAACCGTAATCGAGAATCAGAATCCGCTGATGCATGCTATATCCGCCTGAGGACAAAAGAAAAGAAATTGGAAGACGACATTATAATGGCTGTGACGCCCAAAACGGTGTCAAAACCTGACTGCGTATAAGATGTGACAGTCAGGCTTGTTTCCCGTGCCGCCGCCCTGAACGCAAGCGCGATCGTTTGGCGCACGAACGCAGCACCGCACGCCAGGACAGCGTGTCTGTTTTACCCCTTGTTTCGCTCACCTAGCAAAGGCCCTGAATCAATGAAAAATACCCAGAATCAACCCTTTACCGATCCTGCTCCCTCAGCAAAAACCTTTATGCTGGTCCATGGTGCCTGGCACGGAGCCTGGGTCTGGGACGAGGTTGCGCAACAGCTACGGGATCAGGGGCATATCGTGTATACCCCCACGCTGACAGGTCTGGGAGATCGCGCTGCCGAACTTTCAGCAACCATTTCGCTTGACACGTTCATTGAGGATATCGAAACCGCAATATTGCACCCGCAAACGGCGCCGGCGCTTGCCGGCTCATCTACTGATTTCAATGACAGTTGCAATAATGCCACAGCACCTGAACAAGACTCGCCAGGGCCTGGTGCGGCGATATCCGGAGCTCTTGCCAATACGTGTGAACCCGGCGCTGGCGAAGCACTTGCCAACGTAATTCTCGTCGGCCACAGTTTTGCCGGGTTGATCATCAGTGGCGTTGCGGATCGTATCGCAGATCGTCTGGACCGCCTGATTTACCTGGATGCCTTTGTGCTGCCTTCAGGTCAGTCCACGTTTGCGACTTTGCCCGATAAGGTGGTCAATGCACTGACTGCTTCTGCCCAGGCACACCATGGATATGGCATTCCCGCACCGGATCCGATTCATTTGGGCATTCCCGCCGATACTGAGCAATACACATTCGCACGAGGAAAATTGACGCCGCATCCAATCAACACCTATGCCAGTGCGCTCTCGCTGAACGCGCCATTAGGTGCAGGCGTGAAAAAAATCTATCTGGCCTGCACCACTCCACCCTATAAGCCGGTCGTAGCCTCGCATGACTGGGTAAAAGACCAGCCAGACTGGGTCTGGGCAGAACTGAACAGCTCTCATTCGGCCCCGTTGCTGGCGCCGAACATGGTGGCTGAAAAACTGCTGGCGCTGTCGTCGCTGCGATAACGTGCAGCAACGTTGCCCGAATGAACATTGACCGTAGATCCATCGATACTGATTATTGCTTCATCGGCCAACTGAGATAATCCTGGTTGCATCACTTGCATGGTCGCCAGCGACACTGCCCGCAACAATCTGATGTAATCTATTGGGACAATAAAAACCCGGCGCTGTGATAAACAACGCCGGGTTTGGTCCCGGGTTTCGGTGCCGATCACGCAGTGTGCCACGGCATGCGTGGCACACTGGTGCGGCTGTACTTAGTCGGCGCGGTAGTTCGGTGCCTCTTTGGTGATTTGCACATCATGCACATGCGATTCGCGGACACCGGCAGAGGTAATCTCTACAAATTGCGGCACGGTACGCATGTCATCGATCGAGGCGCAACCGCAATAGCCCATGGAAGCGCGGATACCGCCTACCAACTGATAAATGATGGCCAGCACACTGCCTTTATATGGTACACGGCCTTCAATACCTTCCGGCACGAGCTTGTCGACGTTGTTGGCAGGATCCTGGAAATAACGGTCGGCAGAGCCTTTTTCCATGGCACCAAGACTACCCATGCCCCGGTAGGACTTATAGGAGCGCCCCTGGAACAGTACGACTTCGCCCGGCGCCTCTTCAGTGCCGGCGAACATGCCGCCCATCATGCAGGCAAAGGCGCCCGCAACCAGCGCTTTGGACACGTCGCCGGAATAGCGGATGCCGCCGTCGGCGATCAGCGGTACGCCAGTGCCTTCCAGCGCCTTGGCAACATCGGAAATGGCCGTGATCTGGGGAACACCCACACCCGCGACAACTCGCGTGGTGCAGATTGAGCCCGGACCAATACCTACCTTGACACCATCGGCTCCAGCATCCACCAGCGCCTTGGCGGCTTCGGCAGTGGCAATATTGCCACCAATCACGTCAACTTCCGGGAAATTCTCTTTCACCCAGCGTACACGATCAAGCACTCCCTGGGAGTGGCCGTGTGCGGTATCAACGATAATAACGTCGACATCGGCTGCGGCAAGCTTGCGTACACGCTCTTCGGTGCCCTCGCCCACGCCGACCGCTGCGCCGACACGCAATTGACCGAATTCGTCCTTACACGCGTAGGGGTGTTCCGTATTTTTAACAATATCCTTGACGGTAGCCAGCCCGCGCAATTCAAAATCGTCATTGACGATCAATACACGTTCCAGACGGTATTTGTGCATCAAGGCCTGGGCTTCGCGCAGCGTGCCACCTTCATGCATGGTGATCAGCCGTTCCTTGGGCGTCATCACAGAGGTGAGCGGCACGTCAAGACGGTCTTCGAAACGCAAGTCCCGATTGGTCACGATGCCAACCACCTTGCCGTTGTCTACCACGGGCAGACCGGAGATGCCATGCTTTTTCTGCAGGGCAATGGCATCGCGCACCTTCATGTCTGATGTGACCGACACCGGATCGATAACAATTCCGAACTCATGACGTTTGACGCGAGCCACTTCTGCGGCCTGCTCATCTGCGGTCATGTTCTTGTGGATGATCCCGATCCCGCCTTCCTGAGCCATCGCGATGGCCAGACGTGCTTCGGTAACCGTATCCATGGCTGCCGATACCAGCGGAATATTCAGTGTGATATTACGGGTAAGTTTAGTTTTGAGAGACGTGTCGCGCGGCAACACATTTGAGTACGCAGGTACCAGAAGAACATCGTCAAAGGTAAGTGCTTTTTGAATGAGACGCATGAAATAACTCCGGGCGCAAAGCAAAATTATACGCTTGCGCCCGAACGGAATCAACCGGGTTCGCCCACACAGCGAGAAATTCCCCGCTGCGCGAACCGTTTTCTATCCCATGGCCACACGGGCGTTCATGAACATCCGCATCCACGGCGTGTAGTCGCCACCCGTATCCTGGTCGCCCCAACTGTCCGGATGCCAGGACATCATGACATTGCGCGTAACCCTTTCTGGATGCGGCATCATAATGGTGAACCGGCCATCTGCCGTCGTGACAGAGGCAATACCCTGCGGACTGCCGTTGGGATTGGCCGGATAGGCCTCTGATACAAACCCCGCGTTCGATACATAACGCAAGGCTGTCTGGACGGCATTGATATCGCCTTGCAGGCCAAAATCGGCAAAGCCCTCGCCGTGCGCCACCGCGATCGGCAGGCGGCTGCCCTGCATGCCGTTAAAGAAGATGGACGGAGACTGGTCAATTTTCACCAGGCTCAGGCGGGCTTCGTACTTGGCTGACTGATTATAGGTAAACCGTGGCCAATCCTGTGCGCCAGGGATCATGTCAGCCAGCGTAGCCAGCATCTGGCAGCCATTACACACGCCCAGCGCAAAGACGTCGGGCCGCGCGAAGAAGGCAGCGAACTGTGCAGACAACGCCGAATTAAACCGAATGGTGCGTGCCCACCCTTCGCCAGCGCCAAGCACATCGCCATAACTGAAGCCGCCAACCGCCACCATGGCCTGATAGTCGTTAAGCGAGGAGCGACCGGACAGAAGATCGGTCATATGCACGTCGTAGGCATCAAAGCCGGCCTTATCGAAGGCCCAGGCCATTTCAACCTGACTATTGCAGCCCTGCTCGCGCAATATGGCAATTTTAGGACGTATGCCACTTGAAATAAAGGGCGCGGCCAGCGGCTCCTGGGGATTAAAGCTAATAACAGCATTCAGGCCTGGGTCTTTGCGCTCGTCCCAGTTGTCGAACTCAGCCTGGGCACTGGCCGGATTATCGCGCCGTTTCATGATTTCGTAGGTAACCTGGCTCCAGGCCTTACCCAGATCGACGCGATCCAGACCGAGAATACGGCGGCCATCACGGTAAAATTCGATCTGGTCAGAGGTGTTCGGCGCTCCGATTACATTTGAAATGCGGGACAGCCCGGCTTCACGCAAGGCCTGTAGCACCTGATCACGCTGTTCGGCTCGCACCTGAATAACAGCGCCGGCTTCTTCGTTGAACAGCGCCTTGACCGTCAATTCATCGCGTTGCACCGCCACCTGTTCGGGACGAATTTTATAATCCCCCCAATCGGCAGAGGTCTCGTCAAACGTCAACATGTCCAGGTTGATGGAAACACCCACGTGGCCTGCGAAGGCCATCTCGGCTACCGTAGCAAGCAGACCACCATCGGAACGGTCATGATAGGCCAGGATCAGCCCGCGCGCGACCAGCGAACGGATGGTCAGGAAAAAGGTTCTGAGCAACGCAGGATCGTCCAGATCAGGAACGTCGGAACCATACTGGTTAATCACATTTGACAATACCGAGCCGGCCAGGCGCTGTCGCCCCTGCCCCAGATCGAGCAGAATCAAAGTGGTATCGCCCTGGTCAGTTACCAGTTGCGGCGTCAGGGTTTTGCGTACGTCGGCCACCGGCGCAAAAGCCGTTACAACCAGCGAAACCGGTGCTACCACTTCTTTGGGCTGGTTTTGTTCGTCCCAGCGTGTCCGCATGGACAATGAATCCTTGCCTACCGGGATAGATAGACCAATCGTCTGACACAGTATTGAGACGGCGTTCACTGTATCAAACAGTGCGGCGTCCTGACCCTCGAAGCCGCAAGCGGCCATCCAGTTGGCTGACAGCTTGATGTCTTCCAGCGAAGCGACATCGGCTGCGGCAAGATTGGTCAGCGCTTCGGCAACCGCCATGCGACCTGATGCCGGCGCGTTGCCAATAGCCAGCGGCGTACGCTCGCCCATCGCCATGGCCTCTCCGCGCACTGATTCATAATCGGCCAGCGTAACCGCGCAATCGGCCACAGGCACCTGCCATGGGCCGACCATCTGGTCCCTTGAACATAGGCCGCCCACGGTGCGATCGCCAATGGTAATCAGAAATGACTTGTTGGCTACCGTCGGGTGGCGCATGACTTGCAGTGAAATATCGGCAAGATCCAATCCCGTTACGTCCATTGGCACCAGCGTACGTGCCTTGTGTTCGGCTTGACGCTTCATGCGAGGCAGTTTGCCCAGAATAACGTCCATTGGCACATCCACCGGCGCAGGGGCCTCGGCCTGCGCTGCGGCTTGCGGTTCGGAGAATCCCGGCAAGCCCTGACCATCAGAGACCTTCAAATGGCGCTCTGTCGTGGTTACTCCCACGACGGCAAACGGGCAGCGTTCGCGCACAGCAATCGCCTCGAAACGCGACAGGTCTTCAGGCAGGATGGCCAGCACATAGCGTTCCTGCGCCTCATTGCTCCAGATCTCCGCAGCCGACAGGCCGGACTCTTCCAGATGAACCCGCTGCAGATCGAAAATCGCGCCGCGGCCCGCATCATTGACCAATTCAGGAAACGCATTGGACAAGCCGCCCGCGCCCACATCATGAATGGCAATGATCGGGTTGTCTTCTTGCAATTGCCAGCAGCGATCGATCACTTCCTGGGCGCGACGCTCGAGTTCCGGATTGCCGCGCTGGACCGAATCGAAATCAAGCTGTGCAGTATTGGCGCCGGCGCTCATGGACGAAGCGGCACTGCCTCCCATCCCGATACGCATGCCGGGCCCGCCGAGCTGAATCAGCAGCGCCTGTCCCGGTATGACATCTTTATGGGTAAGCGCAGCGTCAATGCTGCCCAGGCCACCTGCAATCATAATCGGCTTGTGATAGCCCCAGCGCACCCCATCGACCGTCTGTTCGAAGGTACGGAAATAGCCCAGCAAATTTGGCCTGCCAAATTCGTTATTGAACGCAGCACCACCGATTGGGCCTTCAATCATGATGTCGAGCGGGCTGGCAATTCGATCAGGCAGGCCATAAGGCTTGGCCTCACGCGATTCGGCGATATCAGGCAGATTCAGATTGGATACGGTAAATCCGGTCAGGCCCGCTTTGGGTTTGGAACCTCGCCCGGTTGCCCCTTCGTCGCGGATTTCCCCGCCGGCGCCGGTGGCCGCGCCTGGAAATGGCGCAATTGCCGTTGGGTGGTTGTGCGTTTCCACTTTCATCAATGTATGGGTCAGACGCATCTGGCTACCGTACCTGGGCGCCGCCGCAGTGTGATCCTCTGCCGGCAAGCCAGCAAAAAACCGGCTTGCCGGCCCACCTTCCATGACGGCAGCATTATCCGAATAGGCAACCACGGTTCCCTTGGGCTGTGCCGCATGTGTCTTGCGGATCATGCCAAACAGGGTATCCTCTTTTTTCTCGCCATCAATTTCCCAACTGGCGTTAAAAATCTTATGACGGCAATGTTCGCTGTTTGCCTGCGCAAACATCATCAACTCGACATCAGTGGGATCGCGTCCGAGCTCGCTGAACGAGGTCAGCAGATAATCTATTTCCACAGGCGACAATGCCAGACCCAGGTTCTCATTGGCCTGGTCAAGCGCCGTCCTGCCGCGGGCCTGAACCGGAATTTGCGCCAGCGGCTTGCCAGGCAAAGTTTGCATTAATATTGAAGCATCAAAGGCCGAATCTACAACGGTCTCTGTCATCCGGTCGTGGACAAGCGCTGCAATTTGCGACAGCTGCTCTTGCGTAAGCTTTTTGGCGCCCAGCAACCCTTTTTTTGGAACAAACCGGTATTCAATGCCCCGCTCTATGCGCCGCACCGCCGATAAGCCGCAATTGTGTGCAATATCGGTTGCCTTGCTGGCCCACGGTGATAATGTCCCCAGACGTGGCAGGACCCGCAGCACCAATGCATCCTGCGCCGGCACGCCTGCCTGGGCGGTGCCGTAGTTGAGAAGCTGATTCAACCGTTGTTGATCGTCCTGAGACATAACGCCGTGAATGAAAACGTGGTGCTCGTAGCGGGCAGTCATGTCCTGCACAGGCAACCCGGCCTGGGCAAGCGCCACAAGCAGTCGCTCTTTCTGAAACGGGGTCAAGGCGGCACAGCCGTATGCAATTTGGTGCTGATGTTGAGTATCTGACACAATAAAAACCGGAGTAAATGAAAATTGCCTGAACAGGAAAGCGTTATTTTATCGCCCCTGGCCCCGTCTCATGCGCAATAACCATGCAATTGCGATATTTACCCTGACGCTTCAGGGAAAAGTCGCCTGCTTTTCTACCTATTTCCCTCAGGAAAACATTTGATACAATTTAGAGTGTTTTAGCCAAAAATAGCCGAATTTACGTCTATTGTCTGCCTTTATCGTTTATTTTGTTGTTAAAATACAAGCTAAAGCTTAAGCGATCCACTTAACAGTAAATTTAGATATCGCCTCTAACCCATTAATAAATATATTTTTTTTCAAATCTTATTTATAATTGCGCTGACCCTGATCTAATTTGCCCGTGACGAACCTATGCAAAAATATCTTAGAAAAACCCTGACCGCATGTCTGGCCGTGGTGCTAACCACTGGTTCCATTGTACCCGTTTCCAGTTTCGCCCAGGAAGACGATGGAAGCCCAACCTATGATGCCCTTCCGCTGGCCAGCACCGTTGTCGGCCAGGCCGATAACGGTGGTATTGTCCGTTCCCAGGTCGCCTATGTGGTCGATCTGACTGACAACCGTATACTTTATTCCAAAAACGCCGATGTGATCCGGCCCATTGCGTCGATCAGCAAACTGATGACAGCACTGATCATTACTACTGCCAGTCTGAACATGAACGAGCAGATCGTCATTACGGCGGATGACATTGACCGGGTCAAAAAATCATCTTCGCGGCTGTCCGTTGGCACTACATTGACGCGCCGCGAGTTGCTGCATCTAGCCCTGATGTCGTCGGAAAACCGGGCAGCTCATGCGCTAGGCCGAACCTACCCGGGCGGCATGAACGCTTTTGTGCGCGAAATGAATGCCAAGGCGCGCCAGCTGGGCATGACCCGTACCCGTTTTGTATAGCCTACGGGGCT
>NZ_JBQEAU010000096.1:257-17710 GCF_052108595.1 Advenella sp. | reverse complement strand
CCATTCAGTATCGCAATGCACCGCCCATGCTGGGTCAGCATTCCGAGGATATCCTCCGAGAGGAACTGGGCTGGAGCGACGAACAGATCGCGACATTGCTGGGCAAGTAAGCAGCACGGCACGGGCACCTTGCGTGCCTGCTGAATGGCCTTGCGTGACTTTGCTGCCGGAAAAAGGTAACCGCCCCGGATGCGTCGCATCCTGCCAATAGCCAGTCGCATACCGGCAACCGGCAATAAGAATTACAGGCAATAATAATCTTTACCCAAAACAAAAAGCCCACTTATATAAAGTGGGCTTTTTAACTTCAACCGAAAACGTCGCGGATTATTTTACGGATTTGACCATGTAGTCAACCGCAGCCTTGACGACCTCATCCGATGCTGATGATCCGCCTTTGGGAGGCATGGCATTCAAGCCGTTGACGGCGGCGTCATAAAGTTTGTCCATGCCGGTTGCAATACGTGCATCCCAGGCAGCCTTGTCGCCCAGTTTTGGCGCACCGGCAACGCCGGCGTCATGACAGGCGAAACAAATCTGTTTGTACAGCGCTTCTCCTTCGGCGAGTTTGTCATTTGCCGGGGCAGCCGCTGCGGCACCCGCATCTGCTGCAGGAGCAGCACCTTCGGCAGGAGCAGCACCTTCAGCAGGAGCGGCACCTTCAGCAGGAGCGGCACCTTCAGCAGGAGCGGCACCTTCAGCAGGAGCGGCACCTTCAGCGGGAGCAGCACCTTCGGCAGGAGCAGCACCTTCAGCAGGAGCGGCGCCTTCAGCAGGAGCGGCGCCTTTAGCAGGAGCGGCGCCTTCAGCAGGAGCGGTGCCTTCGGCAGGAGCAGCACCTTCAGCGGGAGCAGCACCTTCAGCGGGAGCGGCCGCGCCTTCGCCTTCAGGCGCAGCGGGTTCCTTGAATGAGCCGCCGGAGTGGTTGGCCAGGTATACAACGGCACGTTCCACTTCAAGATCGCTCAGGCTTGGATCGCCGCCTTTCGGTGGCATGCCATTCAGGCCATTAATGGCCAGTTTGACCACTTCAGCCTGGCCGGCTTGCAGGCGTGGAGCCCAGACAGCCTTGTCACCGAATTTAGGTGCGCCGGCAACGCCGGTGTCATGACAGCCCATACAGAGGCTTTTGTACACTTCTTCGCCACTCTTGAGTTTTTTCGGACCGGCGTCGGCCGCGGCAACAATCACGGGAGCGGTATTGTATTTGGCAACGGGCGCGATACGGGCGGCAATGGATTCTTCAGTCAGCGAGTCGCTGCCTGCGCCAGAACCACTGGAAGAGCTGACTACATTGACCAGCAGGATAATAATAAGTACAGGGAGTATGAACGAGAGTACGACGACGACAATCAGCTGTTTGGGCGTTTTGATCGGGCTAACATGTTCATCGTGTTCTTCGTGGTGTTCTGTTTGATCGCTCATAGATACATCCTACAGGTCATTGCAATGTTAAATAATGGAAAAAAAGAAGCCAAATGACTCGCATACTGCCGGACCATGCCCTTTCCCCCGAAAGTGAAATAATAAGTAATGTTGGATTATAACGATTGTCACCCTGTTTTGTACGTGAATACGCCCTGCAACAGGTGAAAGTGTCTTATTTTAAACAGAAATTAACTGTGCAAGTATACCGTCTGGGCCTTACAGGAAACTGCACAATAGGGTAAAATAGCGGACTTGGTTGAATGTCTCCGTAGTTCAATGGATAGAATAAGAGTTTCCGAAGCTCTTGATACAGGTTCGATTCCTGTCGGAGGCGCCAATAAATTTAGTAGTTTAGTAGTTTTAGCTATGCCACCTCGGCACATTGCAGCCCCAGGTGGTGAGTTATAGAGGGGATTGCTTTAAGATAAGCGTCCATTTTGGCTTTTTCGCGGGTGTTGGCATCACCGTCAATCCAGCGTGAGTACACCTCAAAAAACATCTTGGCAAATATCTGGGCGTTCGCATGGCCCATTGGTCTCGAGACATAAGCGGGATTCATACCGACATGCAGGCACAGCGTAGCGTACGTGTGTCGGGTTTGTTTCGCGCCGCGCGCTCTAAAATCCACGCCCCTCAAGGCCTTGTGCCACACCTGCAACGGTCGGCTCGAATCCGCGAACCGCTGCCCGGTTCTGGGATTGATGAAAACATAGCCGTTTGGCGACCAAGTCAGCGCACGCTGACGCTCAAGGGCTTTAATAGCGGGCGTCTGCAAATCCACATATCGAATTTTGTTGGTATTTGTCCCTTTGTCGCGAGCCTGCACACGGGCCGCATCAACGCGGATTTGTCGCGGCGGGCGAAGATACTCAGGCAACGCACAGGGCTATGCCAAAACAGTAATCGAATGAATCATATAAACATGACTCATGTAGCCCCCGAGGCAGCAGGTCAAGCTGTTGCGTCCAAAGGCTAAACGTCCTGCCGCGACCTTCAATATTTGCTTTGGCTATATCAGAGATCATGTTGACGTGATGGCTCGCCATAGAGACGACCAGCAAGGGCGTTTGGCGGACTTCTGATATTCAAATACCGAATAATAGCGAAAATATCGTTTGAATTCTGTCGGGTTGCTCACGGCATTTGATGGGCTATCAGTAAGCTCTGTGTTATCATTTATTGGCCTTACCATCTTTCCAAACTTTTGATTCAATTTTAATTTCCATGCCCATTCAGGCTCTAGCACCACCGCAACGTTTATACCGACTTATTGCCGATCAACTTGAGGTTTTAATCGAAAGCGGCGAATTCAAGCCCGGGATGAGGCTGCCCGCCGAACGCGAATTGGCTAAGAAACTGGCCGTCAGTCGCCCGTCCTTGCGCGAAGCGCTTATTGCGCTCGAGGTAGCCGGGCTGGTTAATATTCGTATTGGTTCTGGTATTTATGTTGCGGAACGCAGCCCCAAGAAAGATGAGCGTTCGCATAAGTTGCTTCGCGCCGTTCCGGAACATGAACCCGGGCCATTGGAATTGGTGCGAGCTCGTTTAAGCATAGAAAGCGAGATTGCAGCCATTGCTGCGAAGACCGCAACCAATGTTGATCTTGCCGCGATCCGGGCTACTATCGAACTGATGAAGCTTGAAAATCAAGCTAACCCGCCGCTGCAGGAAGCGGATCGAGAGTTTCATATTTGTATTGCTCAGGCCACGGGGAATACGGCTTTCGTGCATGTAGTGCGCAATCTCTGGGATTACCGCAATGGAAACATGTGGCAGATGCTGGAAAAGCATGTGCTGACCCATGAACGCCTGGCTCACTGCGTTGACGAGCATCACGCTATCTATACGGCGATCGAGGCACGCGACCCCCGGGCTGCCCGCCAAGCGATGCGGGTACATCTGCGAAGTGCCCACGATGTGCTTTCCAAAGAGTTGTTGAACGAAAAAAAACAGTAAAAAATGCCGTAAAAAAAAGCGCAGATTTCGTAGGCCGTTGATGTCAATCTAGTGTCAACGAGCCAGCTAACCGCTATCAATGGCTTCGATTAGGAGTTGAATAAAATGACCGGAACTGCCTTGTTTGTCCAGCTCAATCCGAACGATGACGTTGCTATTGCCTGCTGTGATCTGCCGCCCGGCACGCCTCTGCAAGGCGATATGGTGTGCCGGGCGCTAATACCAGCCGGACATAAGGTTGCCGTAGGCACCATTGTGGTAGGCGCGCCAGTACGTCGTTATGGGCAAATTATCGGTTTTGCAAGCCAATTGATCCAGCCTGGGGATTATGTTCACGTACATAATGTGAGCCTGGGCGACTTTACCCGCGACTATGCGTACTGCGCAGATGCCAAGCCGACTCGGCAGGCGAATGATCCGGCTACTTTCCAGGGCATTGTTCGCAGCGATGGGCGTGTTGGTACACGTAATTTTCTAGGTGTCATCAGCACGGTCAATTGTTCGGCAACGGTCGTGCGTGCCATTGCTGATGCCTTTGACCGGGACGTATCATGGCGTGACGCTTTTCCTAATGTGGATGGCGTCGTGGCCCTTACTCATAACACAGGGTGTGGGATGGGGGATCAGGGCGAGGATATCGATATTGTCCGACGAACTTTGGCTGGGTACGTGAGGCATCCCAACTTTGCCGGTATATTGCTGATCGGTCTGGGTTGCGAGGCGAATCAAATGCCTGTTTTGTTGGCATCCCAAGGTTTGGAAGAAAGTGGATTATTGCGCACCATGACTTTGCAAGCCATGGGAGGCACCGGCAAAACGATTGCTCATGGGATTCAGCTTATTCATGAAATGCTGCCTTCTGCTAACCAGGTGAGGCGCGAAACCGTAGCGGCCAGCCATCTGATCACAGGCTTGCAGTGCGGCGGTTCTGACGGGTATTCAGGCATGACTGCTAACCCGGCGTTGGGTGTCGCAGCCGATCTGCTGGTCGAAAGCGGCGGCACAGTTATCCTTTCAGAAACGCCGGAAATCTATGGGGCCGAACATCTACTTACTCGAAGGGCAATATCTGAAGAGGTCGGTGAAAAGCTCGTGGCGCGGATCAAGTGGTGGGAAGACTATATGGCGCGCCATCTAGGGCAACTGAATAATAATCGCTCTCCGGGTAACAAAGACGGCGGTTTGACTACGATTCTTGAAAAGTCCCTGGGCGGTGTCGCAAAAGGTGGCAGCACTAATCTGGTTGATGTAGTCGAATACGCCTGCCCGGTTCTTGCCAAGGGGCTGGTGTTTATGGACACGCCGGGATACGACCCCGTTTCAGCGACAGGGCAAGTGGCTGGTGGGGCCAATTTGATCTGTTTTACTACTGGCCGCGGCTCGGCATATGGTTGCAAGCCGGTGCCGTCCTTGAAGCTGGCTACCAATTCCAAGTTGTATGAGCATCAATTCGACGATATGGACATCAATTGCGGCGGTATCGCGCTGGGCGAAGAGACGGTCCAAGAGGCCGGGCACAGGATATTTCGGGCGATGCTCGATACGGCTTCTGGAAAGCAAACTAAAAGTGAGCAGCATGGCTATGGGCAGAACGAGTTTGTCCCGTGGGTTCTTGGGGCGACCGTCTGATCGCCGGAAACCCACGGTGCAATAGCATCATCAATGGGCGTCGCGTTTTACTTCGACCCCACGGCAACCTACAAGATAGTCTAGGTCGGCGCCTTTATCGGCTTGCATAACATGATCTATGTATAGCTTCTGATAACCACCAGCCATACTGGGCGGTGGCATCCATAATGCTTTCCGCCGTTCGAGTTCTTGCTCAGGTACGTCCAGGTGAATAGTTCGGGCTGCAACGTCCACATCTATCATGTCACCTTCTTCCACCAAGGCGAATGGGCCTCCCGCTGCCGCTTCAGGAGCAACATGCAGGATGACGGTGCCATAAGCGGTTCCGCTCATGCGGGCGTCCGAGATCCGAATCATGTCTTCAATCCCTTTACGTAGGACTTTCGGAGGCAAGCCCATATTGCCTACCTCGGCCATTCCTGGGTAGCCTTTGGGCCCGCAATTTTTTAAAACCATAATGCAGTGTTCGTCAATATCGAGATCTGGATCATCAATGCGGGCTTTGTACTCTTCGATTGTTTCGAATACGACTGCCCGGCCCCTGTGCTTCATGAGGTGGGGCGATGCAGATGACGGTTTGATGATGCAGCCATCAGGTGCAATATTGCCTTTCAGCACCGCAATGCCACCATTCTTTAGCAGCGGATTATCCCAGTCTCGAATGACGTCATTGTCGTAACATGGGGCGTTCTTCACGTTTTCCCACAGGGTATGACCGTTTACTGTGAGCGCGTCTTTATGTAAATGCCCCTGCTCGCCAAGCATGCGTAATACAGCCGGCAGGCCACCGGCATAGTAGAAGTCTTCCATCAGGTATTTCCCCGAGGGCATCAGGTTGACGAGAGTTGGGATATCCGCCCCCAAAGTGTCCCAGTCAGCCAGATTCAACTTGACCCCAATGCGTCCTGCGATGGCAAGCAGGTGAATCGGTGCATTGGTCGAGCCCCCGATTGCGCCATTGACACGGATGGCATTCTCGAACGCTTCTCGAGTCAGGATTTGTGAAAGTTTAATATCCTGGTTAACCATTTCCACGATACGCCGCCCCGCTAAATGGGCCAGGGTATAGCGTCTCGCATCCACTGCAGGAATTGCGGCATTATGGGGCAGGCCGACTCCAAGAGCTTCGACCATTGATGCCATGGTTGAAGCTGTGCCCATTGTCATGCAGTGTCCGGCCGAGCGCGATAAGCCCGATTCAGCATCCATGAATTCCTGACTGGTCATGCTGCCACAACGAACCGCTTCAGAAAATTTCCAGACTGCGGTGCCTGAGCCTATCTGCAGCCCTTGATGTCGTCCGTTCAGCATTGGGCCGCCCGAAATTGCCAAAGTGGGCAAGTCGCAGGAGGCGGCTCCCATCAGCAGGGCTGGTGTGGTTTTGTCGCACCCGACCAGCAGAATAACGCCATCCATAGGGTTGCCGCGGATCGATTCTTCGACATCCATGGATACCAGGTTTCGAAAGAGCATGGCGGTGGGACGCAACTGCGTTTCTCCCAGCGACATGACCGGAAACTCATAAGGCACTCCACCAGCTTCCAGTACGCCGCGCTTCACTTTTTCGGCGATAGCTCGCAGATGGCCGTTACACGGTGTGAATTCGGACCAAGTGTTGCAGATGCCAATAATAGGCCGTCCGTCGAAGTGGTCGTCAGGTACGCCCTGGTTTTTCATGAAAGTGCGGTGGCCAAATGCCGTGGCGCTAGTGCCGCCGAACCAATCCTGGGAACGCAGTTTTTTTTTCATGTAGGTCGTATCCAATAGATAAGATTGTTGCGCATCGATGGCCGATAAACCGGCTTTCAACTTTTTGCTATTAATATGTTGCGCGGCCGCCGGACAGATCAAAAGCCGCTCCGGTACTGTATGAACATTCTTCGCTGGCCAGCCAGCAGACCATGGAGGCCACTTCCTCGGGCGCGCCGAAGCGACCGAGTGGAATCTTGGACATGAGATAGTCAAGATGCTGCTGAGTCACTTGGTCAAACAGTCCGGTTTTGATGGCGGTGGGTGTGACGCAGTTAATGATGATGTTGTCGGCTGTATGTTCTTTGGCTAAGGATTTCGTCAGGGCAATAACGCCTGCTTTGGAGGCGCTGTACGCTGCGGCGCCTGGATTACCTTCTTTTCCCGCTATGGAGGCTATGTTCACGATGCGACCATAGCCATTTTTTTTTCATTAGCGGTATCAGATACTTAGAACACAGGAATACGCCGGTCAGATTGATATTGAGGATGTTGTGCCAGGTTTCAACGTCGTAGTCGAGCACGGTGCCGTTGGGTCCAGTGATCCCGGCGCTTGCTACCAGGATATCCAGTTTTCCAAGTGCCTTATGCGTCTCGACTGCTGCATTCTGGACGGCGGCCGGCGAGCTTATATCCACTTCCCGCAGGTCAATGGAGTTGCCCAATTCTCGTTCAGCTTCAGCCAGCGCATCTTTATTGCTGTCCCATAAACTTAGCCTGGCGCCGGCGGCGCTCATGCGGCGAGCTACCGCTAGCCCAATTCCTGCTGCTCCGCCCGTAATGACCGCTGCACGGTCTTTGAAGTCGTAGTAATTCATGGTGGTCTCCTGAGTTAGCGCTGCACAACGTGTTGACACTGTTCACCCAAGCCGTCTATTCCCAGGCTTACGATATCGCCCGCTTTAAGAAAGAGTGGAGGCTTCATACCGCCGCCTTGGCTTTCATAGCGTACAAGTTTCATGATCGCGTTTTCCGTGCAGGTTCAAAGTTGAACAGGAAAGTCTTCCTGACTGTAATGAATGTTGACATCACAAAATACGTGTGTCATATTAACTCATAATTGGTCAGTCCACCAGTCCAATTTTCCAAATTACTGCATGAATTAGAAGTGGGTAAACCAGTGGTTCGTACGCAAGAATGGGAGATCGAATGGCAGCTGTTGTTACAAAAAATGTCGTGAAGCGATACGGCTCGATGCAGGTCCTGCATGGCTTGGACATCGAAATTGCTGATGGAGAATTCACGGTATTGATTGGCCCTAGCGGCTGCGGCAAGTCAACGCTGCTGCGCATGATCGCTGGTCTGGAAGACATCACGTCAGGCGAGGTCGTCATTGGTGGGAAGGTGGTCAATGACCTGGCTCCCAAGCAGCGTGATATCGCTATGGTGTTTCAAAGCTACGCGCTGTATCCCCACATGACGGTTTATCAGAATATGGGGTTTAGCCTGATGCTGGCTAAAGCGCCAAAAGACGTCATAAATACGCAAGTTCGTCAGGCAGCGCAGGTTCTGGGTCTTACCGAGTTGCTCGATCGACATCCGCGTCAACTATCGGGTGGTCAGCGTCAAAGGGTCGCCATGGGGAGGGCCATCGTGCGTAGTCCTCAGGTGTTTCTGTTTGATGAGCCACTGTCAAATCTGGACGCCAAGTTGCGCGTGCAAATGCGTACCGAACTTAAAGAATTGCATCAACGGTTCAAGACGACATCGATTTATGTCACGCATGATCAGATTGAGGCGATGACGCTGGCAGACCGGATCGTTGTTCTGCGAGATGGGAAAATCGAACAAACCGGTAGCCCGCTGGAACTTTATGACGCTCCTGCGAATACCTTTGTGGCAGGCTTTATTGGCTCTCCCGCCATGAATTTGCTTGAAGGGGTGTTCGTACGGCAAGGAGATAGACAGGGCATTGATCTTAAAACGGCTGCGTTTATTCCCTGTTGCACGGATAGCGCTGCGCGCGACGGGCAACAAGTGGTGGTGGGCATCAGGCCAGAGTATTTTCGCTTGTCTTCCGAGGGGAACGGACTTGCCGCCAAGGTCACCGTAGTGGAGCCCACCGGCGCGGATATACAAGTTATTTGCAAGATTGGCTCTTACGACATTGTTTCTGTCTTTCATGAACGGCACCAGTTTGTTCCCGGCGAACTTATCTGGCTGGAGCCGCGAGCCGACAAGCTGCATGTTTTTGATGCTCAAACAGGCAGCGCCATCCGATGATGTCACGTGCTGAAGATCGGGGTAATTAACCCGACCATTTCGGGAAGATGCTACTTCCCACCCTAAAGGAGAAAGAAAAGTGAGACAAGGAAAACGGATACTGCAGGCGGGACTGGTCGCATCATTGGGCGCTATAACGATTGGTTCAGCAATGGCGCAGGACAAGACGGTAACGGTATGGGCAAATAAGGGCTTCTATGAGGCCATGGACTCATCTTTGCGAGATGTGGTCAAACGGTTTGAGAAGGACACCGGTAACAAGGTCAACCTGAGTTTTTACTCCAACGAAGATTTGATTACGCGCGCGGTCAGTGCCGTGGCGGCCGGTTCTCCGCCTGACTTTAGTTTTGGCTTAACCTACGACGTGCGCACTACGGGTAAGTGGGCCTACGAGGGGAAGCTGGCGGATGTCAGCGATGTGGTTGGGCCGATGAAAGACAAATTTCTACCCGGCACATTGGAAACGACGTATCTGTTCAATGAGAAAGTGGGCAAGAAAGCGTATTACGCCGTTCCAATCGGACAGAATATTCTGCATACATTTTACTGGCGCGATATGCTGGAAGAGGCCGGCTTTACCCAGGCCGATATTCCTACTGAATGGGCCGAGTACTGGAGCTTCTGGTGCGATAAGGTTCAGCCCGCACTGCGCAAGAAAGGCCAGCGGACATACGGCATAGGCCTGCCATACAGTGTGCAGGCAAGTGATACCTTTTTTGGTCTTCTTACATTCTTGAACGCGCACAACGTCCAAGTCGTGGATGAAGACGGCAAATTGCTGCTGGATGACCCAAAGAACCGGAAAGGCATCGAGTTGGCTCTAGCCGACTACTCAAAGGTATATGAGCAGAAATGCACTCCACCTAGCTCGATCAATTGGGGCGACGTTGATAACAACGTCAACTTTAATAATCGAACGACAGTCATGACGCCCAACGCCACCATTTCCATTCCGGCGTCCTACCTAGATGCGATGAACAAGCAAGACGCCACAGCCGAGCAGAAAGAAATCGCCCGTAAAAACTATCACGAAAACCTGGTTACTGCGGCGTTTCCAAAAAAGCCAGATGGCAGCGTCCTGCCTAACCTGACTTCGGTCAAGACAGGGATGGTTTTTGCAGATGCGAAAAACATTGAGGGCGGCAAGCAGTTCATGGAGTACCTGATGCGCGACGAGAACGTGACAAGCTATCTTGAGAGCATGCTGGGCGTATGGTATCCCGTTACCAAGTACGGCGCTGACCGTCCATTCTGGACGGATGGTAAAGACCCGCATCGTGCTGTGGCGCGTAAGATGTTTGAAGATGGGGTTGTGCCGTTTCAGTTTGTTTATAACTGGCGTTTTACTATTGTTAACGCAGAAAATGTTTGGGCGCAGGCTTTGGCTAGAATCTCGCAGGACAATGTTTCGCCCGCGCAGGCGACCGACGAAATGATTAAGCGGATTCAAACCATTGTTGAGCAGCCTTAAACAGCGGTGGAGCGATTCCTGGCATGAATACCATGACTAAAATCGATGAGGTCGCCGCTGGCGGTTCCCGCGCTCGGATCAGTACGATCTCGGCGTGGGGTGCCGCACGGTATCTCTTTTTGCTTCCATACCTGCTTATCTTTTTTGCGTTTGTGGTCTATCCGATTGCTTACGGTATCAGCCTTGGTTCGAATCCGGACACTTATGCCGATTTATTTGCTGATCCCATCTTTCGAATAGCGGCATTTAACACTGTCGTATTTGTGCTGGTTGCGGTCAATATCAAGATGCTTCTTGCGTTGCTGATTTCAGGCTTCTTCTTGAATGAGCAGCGCTGGATAAAAGCGCTGGGGTTGATATTCATCCTGGCTTGGGCGGTACCTTCGATATCAACCATTTTTTCTATCAAATGGATGCTCAATCCCGAATGGGGAATGCTCAATAGCTTTTTGTTTAATCAGTTTCAAATCATGGGACCCAGTTGGCTGACGGAAAGATGGTTGGCGTTTGGGAGCGCGGTTGTTGTGCATATATGGAAGTATTTGCCATTTTGGACTCTGATATTGCTCGCTGGCCGGATGACGATCCCCGGCGAGCTCTATGAAGCGGCCAATGTAGACGGTGCGAGCGCATGGCAAAGATTCCGTTTTATTACCCTTCCCAGTATTGGTTTGCTTTATGTGTCGGCAACGACGCTCTCCATGATTTGGACCCTCGGGGACTTTAATAGCATTTATCTGTTGACCGGCGGCGGGCCGGCGGATCGAACCCAAGTGCTGGCGACCTTGGGAATGCGGTATCTCAGGATGGATCGCGTGGACATGGCGATAGCCGCTGTCATCGTGGCCATGCCTTTTATTGTTCCAATGATGTGGTTCATGATGAAGTATCTGAGCAAGGAAAGCCGGACATGAGGAAACAGCTACGTGAGGCGCGCCTGATACTGCTCGGGATACCTATTTTTCTGTGGGCTGTGATACCGATCTATCACATGACAGTGATCGCATTGACCCCTCCGGAAACCGCTTTTACCGGTGCCTTGTGGCCAGAGAACCTGTCGCTGCAGAACTTTGTAACTGTATTTACGCAGGGCCATTATTATCTGCGCAGTTTCTGGATGCAGATGTTTAACAGCGTGGTCGTGGCTGTCGCTGTGGCATTGGGCACCGTAATGGTCGCGACGACGTCCGCGTTCGCAATCAGCCGGTTGCGGCTGCGAGGCGGGCGTGTGGTTTTGAATATTTCGTTGCTGACGTACTTGATTCCATCCGCTTTCCTGGCAATACCTATGTACAAGACTATGGGCAACTATGGTCTGCTGGATAACAGGTTGTCGCTTATTTTCTCGATGTTGGCCCTGGCTTCCCCTTACGCTATCTGGATCATGAAGCAGGCGGCTGACAAGCTGCCTTACGAGCTAGATGAGGCGGCTCGAATGGATGGCGCAACTGCCTGGCAGATATTTCGGTTGGTATATCTGCCGTTGATGACCCCAACCATTGTTGCTATTGGTACCTATGCGCTGCTGCTGGCGTGGAATGAATATCTATATGCGTTTTTGCTGTTGTCCTCAGAGAAAAACATCACGCTGGCGGTAGGCATGGGGATATTCACAACGGTGGACGATGCGCCATGGAACTTATTAATGGCCACTGGCATTATCTATTCCTTGCCACCGGCCGCGATCTATTACACGTTTCGCCGTTATATGGTGTCGGGTCTGACCGCCGGCTCTGTAAAAAGTTGATTTTTACGTTTCTTATTTCAGGTGGAGTATGACGCAAGAGTTTAAAAAAATCGGATGTGTTGGCGTTGGTTTGATGGGGCACGGCATTGCTGCAAACCTGATAGCCAAAGGGTTCGAGGTAACCGTCATCGCTCATCGAAATCGTATTCCCATTGATGACCTGGTTGCGCGTGGCGCGCGCGAGGCAGCCAACATGAAGGAGCTCGTACGAGCTAGCGATGCTGTGGTTATGTGCTTGGCCGATAGCACGCAGGTCGAGTCGGTGCTGTTGGGTGACAATGGCATTTTGGCGTTCCGGCGGGACGGCCTTGTGGTGATTGACTGCTCTACGGGTGACCCAGATACAACGGCCAGGTTATGGCGGGCTTGTACGGATGAAAATGTATGTTTGGTTGATGCCCCTTTGGGGCGAACGCCAATAGAAGCGCAGTTAGGAACGCTGAATGTAATAGTGGGCGCAGACGACGCTACGCTGCTTAGAATCAAGCCCGTGTTAAATGCGTTCGCCGAGAATATTTTCCATGCAGGGCCGGTCGGCAGTGCTCACAAGCTGAAGCTGCTGAATAACTTTGTCACTCTGGGCATGACGACCCTGGTGGCAGAGGCTGTAGCCATATGTGAGCCCTTGGGCATAGACCTTGAACTATTTGACGATTTATTAAGGAGTGGCGCCGCAGATAACCTGATTGTGCGTCGCTTGCTGGGCGGCATTCTAAAAAATGATTATGGGCAACTCGCCTTTACGATCCGGAATGCAGCCAAAGATATTGGCTACTTTAATAGCATGATCAACCCTTATGTGAACGCCGACATGTTGGCGCCCCATTTGTTGCAGACGCTGCGAAGCGTCGTGAACGAGGGCGATGGGGATGAGCTTCTTCCTTCTTTGGTCACTGTCAATAGACGTCGTCACAAGAATATCAGATGAGCACGTTGGATGCAGTGTCTATATCCAGCCTCGGACGCTAATCGGACAGTTGGCGCAGGCCAAGCTGGACGCCGAGGCCATCCGGGCCGAATGTTCGGGCTGGGTGGTGGCGCAGGCAAGCGTATACCCGCGTGAGATCGTGAAATCGGCCCTGCTTTTGAACTCGGCCGCGTTGATTATGTCGCACATCCACCCGCCAGGTTTTGTCGAGCCCGGAGCCGCCGGCATTTCGCTAACACGCCACCTGAAACAGGCGCAGCACTTGATCGAAGTACGCTTGCTTGATCACACCATTGTTGCCGGAAACACCGCCGTATCGCTAGTCGAACGCGGCCAAATATAATATCGCCTGTTTCCATGTCAGCAGTAGGTAGTGGACGACAATCCCGGCGCCGCACAAAGGCTGAAAGATGATATCAAGGCTAAGGCAGCGAAGCTGCCGGAGTATCCGAGGCTCTACCGGGTTGGTCCGATAGAGGGCACTTCCTGTTGCCTGAACGTCAGTCAATACTGATCTTTGCCTCCCGTGCCACCTTTGTATATTGTTTTATCTGGCTTTTCATGGTGGCTAACAGTTCTTCCGACGTACTTCCTATTGGTTCGATTCCTAACGTGCTCAGTCTTTCTTTCATTTCGGGATCCTGCATTGCTATTTGAACTGCATTTTGAAGCTTAGCCACAATAGCCGCTGGCGTTCCTTTTGGTGCAAAAAGCCCGGACCAAAGCATCATTTCATAATCCGGCAGATTGGACTCGCTGACAGTCGGAACGTCCGGAAGCGAAGCGATTCGTTTGGCCGTTGAAACAGCCAGCGGCCTTAATGCACCGCCTTTGATTTGTGGTATAACAGCTGCGCTATCCGCAAAGGTCATTGGAACCTGCCCACCCCGGACAGCTTGAACGGCTTGAGCACTTCCTTTATAAGGAATATGGTTCAGTTTTATCTTTGCCTGTTGTGCGAACATTTCCGTCGCCAATTGAAAGGATGTCGCTGCCGAGCCATAATCAATACTGCCCGGCTTGTCTGTAGCTGCCTGAACCAAATCTGCCAGATTCGTATACGGCGTGGCGGGGTGCACGGTCACAATAAGCGGGAAACCGCCGATCATGCTGACCGGGGCGAAATCTTTAAGCGGATCGTAGGGTAGCGTTTTATATACTGCCGGATTAACCGTCATCCCGCTGCTGGGACCGATAAGCAGCGTGTAGCCATCAGGAGTCGCTCTTTTTACAGCATCAAAGGCGATAAAGCCGTTCGCCCCAGGCCGATTTTCAACGACAAAAGGCTGGCCAAGCTTAGCCTGCATACGCTCGCCTAACAATCGTGCAAGGACGTCGTTACCACCGCCTGGCGGAAATCCGACAATGATTCTTATCGCCCTGTCAGGGTAGTTGGCAGCCAGGGCCCAGCCAGGGCTGACAAATATTGCAGAACAGAGGGAAAGCAGTGTGGCGGCGACGGTTTTAATGGTTTTCATGCTGTCTTGTCCTTGAATGGAAAGTAAATTTGTTAAATATTTATTGCGATGAGGGCCTTGTTGCTGGTTTGGTGCTAACGAATGCCATATTTCCCAGGAGCAATTACTCCGTTGGGGTCTAGTGCCTGTTTGATTGCCGAGCATGCATCGGCTATAGCGGGCATACGTTGATCTTGGTGAAACTGCTGATACATAGTAGGTGCGCGTCCGATGAAGACACCTCGTTTAGCAAAACTATCGGACAACGCTCGGTAGCATGCATCGGCACGGGCCGCTTCGTCGGGGTTGTTGCGGTTAAAGATCAGGGTATGTACGCCCCGTGCAAATCGAGGACCGCACACATTCGATGCCATATATTCCAAGCCATATTGCTTGCAGATCTCTCGAGAGCTCCTTTGAAAGCTATTTGCAACCTCGCCAATCATGGGCGTTCCTGGAAGAAACCATGAGGTTCCTCCGCCTGGTCGCCAGTTAAGCATCCTAAGTTCACCGTCACTTGGAATGCCGGCATAGTTTTTTCGAGCAATGTTTAAGGGTGAAATACTTTGCGCTTCTTCAGGCGGTATATAGCGAATTTTCGAAGACTTGCGAAAATGCGCACGCAGTCGGTTCATTTGCGGCTCGAGCGCTTCTTGGCTAGCTCCAAATAATGCTCCCGATATATTCCAAGAACCCAACCTGTGTTTCTGTTGGAGTGCTCGACGCGCTTGGTCACTGATCTGCTGGGTGCCGTTTGTTGTTGAGTATTCTGGGTTTACGTCAGCGGATGAGATCAGGTACAAGTCATTTGTTACCCGAATCTGGGTTGGTACGAAATTCGTCTGCTTTAATGGCCGAACTAGTTCGATGATTTCCTCAAGGTCGTCATCGTCGTCGGCAGCGAAAAAGAACGGTTCAATGTGCGGCGGGCGAGCCATCATCCAGATGCCTATACTCGTGACAATACCGTAATTGGATTGGGTAAAGAGGCCGTCCAAAGCGGGGCCAAAGCTGTATTTTGAGACGTGCCAATTCAGGTGCTCGGGGGCCCGTAAGCTGCCATCGCCAGTACGAACGATCTGGCCGTTACCCAAGACGATTTCCATGCCGCAGGACATTCCAAAATGATCCGCTGCAGCACCCCCGCCACCCCCTTTGTCCAACGCGTTGCCTAGCAGGCTGCCTTGCGGAGGTCCCGCAGTGGGCGACATCATGAGTCGGCTATGGCATTTTTGTAGCTCGTCATACATAGCCTGGAAGCTCACGCCAGGTTCGACAACGCAATAGCCAAGCGTCTCATTGATCTCCAGGATTTTGTTCATATGACGTCCCAGGTCGACGACAACTTGCCCTGTGTGCATCGGTGACTTGGTACCCAGGCCAATATTCTGGCCCGTGCTGATTGGAAACAATTCGACGCGATACTGATTTGCCGCTTGCACCAGTTTTTGTACGTGATCGGTTGAGCGAGGATAGACGACTGCAGCGGGACAGTTGTCTGCGCTTGGCAACGTATGTTCACCATATCGTTGCAGCGTATCACGGTTTGTTGTAATTGAGTCTGATCCTAGTTTGTCGGTAATGGCTTGTGTAAATGATTCAAAAGCCGAAGCAGAGGGAGCGGTCGAAGTTTCAGATGTCATGTTGTTTACCATAATGAGTCAGTGTTTTCGGAGAGGGGAGCTGTTTCATCACTCCAGATGAGCGCCTCGGGAGCACCTGCCACTTGTTCCACGGGATTAAATAGTTCCATTCCACGCGGTGCTGGCCCACCCGTTGCCCAGTCAATCAGCTGGACCACGTGTGCAATGGGGGTCTGTAAAAATAGAGAAATTTGCATTAGGCATCCGATATTGCCTGCCGCAATGACATCGGCGTTCGTTACTTTGATGTTATCGGCTTTGCGCTGGCCAAGTCGATGTGCAATGTCAGGTTGAAGTATGTTGTAGGTGCCAGCAGAGCCACAGCACAAGTGACCTTCCGCAATATTGAGAATTTTGAATCCGGCGCTTTCCAGAATTGTTCGCGGTTCAGACGTGATTTTTTGGCCGTGCCTGAGCGAACAGGAGTCGTGATAGGCGACGCGTGCGCCCAGATGACGGTTGGATATTGGTAATGTAAATTCTGTCAGAAACTGGGTGATATCGACGCAGGCATTTTCTACACGTATGGCACGTTCCTGTCGAATTGGGTCTTGTTTGAAGAGTTCTCGATAGTGTCGAATTACCGATCCGCACCCAGATGTTGTCACGATGATTGAATCGATTTCGTTGCAGGCCAACAACTTGCTCCATCCATCAACGAGAACGCTTGCTTGCTGTACCGCTTTTGACTCATATCCTAGATGTAAATTCAACGCACCACAGCAAGGACGCTTCGTATTCAGCGGGACCACCTGTACGTTAAGTCGCCCTAAGAGCCTGCGGGTGGAGTCATTGATCTCCTGACCGATGGCCGACTGCGCACAACCATCTAGTATGGCCACTTTCCTTATGGGATTGGCCAGGACAGAAGGCACTGCAGGTTCACTGGGTGGGCGCTTGGCTAACGCTTTTATCCCCGCTGCGCTGGACAAACGCCCCAATGCGCCAATGAAACCGGGTAATCGTCCTACTACTCCATTTAACGGCTGGGCAACACGTACCAGACCACGGAGTAACCAAGGCGTTGTCATTGCATACGCCAGGGTTTTTCGCTTTAGACGCTCTGAAACAGGTCGTACGCCGGACGTTTCAATGTATTCACGTGCGGTATCTACCAGCGTCCGATAGTCAACCCCAGCTGCGCATGTCGTGGCGCAGGATAGGCAAGACAGGCAACGGTCCACATGCTTGATTGTTGTCTGGTCTGGTTTCCCCCCCTTGG
>NZ_JBQEAU010000096.1:0-247 GCF_052108595.1 Advenella sp. | reverse complement strand
TTGGCTAACATTTCTTTGATTAATGCAATTCGACCGCGCGGAGAATCATTTTCCTCGCCGTCCAGTACATAGGTTGGGCAAACCGCTGTGCAAAAGCCGAAATGGACGCACGTGGCGGCGATTTTTTGGCTTTTTTCGATTTTCTCTATAGATATGATTGATTGTGTCATTGGACGAGCAGTAAAGTGATTGGTATAAATCGGTTACAGTCAGCGCTAGTTGAAGTAGAATAAGTAGATCTCACTAT
>NZ_JBQEAU010000095.1:0-17886 GCF_052108595.1 Advenella sp. | reverse complement strand
AAAAGTGGGCCGCCACTGTAATATTGATCATTTCAAGCGGGCAGGTTGTCTGGCTTGCCCATGCTGCCGCCAGGGCCTGGGTGTTATCTGTAGTGTTATTGACCACCAGCACAATCTTGCCCACGGCTTCGACCCGCTGCATGCTTTGCCAGCACGCATCCAGACAGGCAACGATTGTCGCCTGTTCATTCCTGGCCGGAATGGCAATGGCGTAGGAAAACCTGGCCGTTGCCAATTGCGGAACATGGCCGCAGTGATCATTCAACTGCACACCATCTGTTGTTGTCAGCATATTTTTTCCAGATAATATTCAATACAATGCAGAATCGACTGTTGTCGTTCCGATCTTATTAGTCTTAACGGCTCGGGACACGGGGCAGCGCTTCTGACTGCCTGCGAAACCATCTGGGGTTTCTGCTGGCCGTTCTTAGTCGGCAATGCCGCCGTTTCTGATCTGGGTCTGCACGCTATCGCTCGTAAATCTGCCTCGCGACCCAGTCGATCTGAGCGTGACACCAAGGCCGTCACCGGGCATGCAGCACCTATTCAAGTTGCTGCATGCCCAGCAAATTTGGATCGTTCCGATTCAATGCCTCAGGCCATCGCCTTCGGAACAATCCCGATGTTGGACTGCTGCGTTTCGGAATCGACCACGATGGAACAGAGCAGTTTGAGCCATTGTGTTTTCACCGCATCCAGATCAAAAGCAGGATTTTTAGAAAGTTGCGGACGCTGGCCGTCGCGCCACCTGGCAATCAATTCGTATACTGCCTGCACATCGTTTACATTGAGCACCTGCCCATGCTCATCTCCGACGACTTCATCGACTGCACCCAGACCACGCTGCGCCACAACGGGCGTACCCATGCTATGAGATTCGGCGAACACCAGTCCGAAGGTTTCCGCAAAGGTACTCTGCGCATTGAACAGGCACAGACTGCGGCGCATTTGCGCATGCACCTGGGCCGGTCTGAGCTTACCGGTATAGCGCACCCCGTCATATATAGGCAAAGGCCGTTCCAGATATCCAGGATTGCAGACGAGCAAGGACAGTTGCGGTATTCGTTGCCGCAGTTTCATAAAATTGTCCAGAACCTGCTCCAGTCCCTTATGTGGAGAACTGGCAAACAGCAATTGATTGGAATCCACTCCGGTTTGCACAGTTAACCGCTGTCCCCGTTGATCAGTCACAACCGGGTTATAAATCACGCCAATTCTGGCCGATGATGCTGAGCCTTCGGCAATGCCAAGCGTCGCCAATGTATGATGCCTGTGACTGTGCGACACGCAAATCATTTGCGCATTGGTATCGGCCAACAGCTTGGCCGCATACTTGTGCGTAGCGCCCATGAAATTGTGTCGCCACAAAATTAGGCGGGTTTGCGCAGGGGCATGCTTGCGCCACAGTGCGAGCAGTTTGAGCGAATTAATAATAATGACAACGTCAGAATTGCGCGTCCCCGCCAGCTTGCGCCAATCTCCGCCAGGTTCATAGCACACTCCTGCCGCGCTGCATGCCACCTGTTGCCTGCAGTGCTGCAGCACCACCAGATCATGATCGGCCGCAAGCGCTTCAGCCACACGCGCCGCTGTCAGTTCTGTCCCGCCCATGGCCTCGTGCTCCCATGTCTGCCCCTCATAGGGGCGTGGACAGAAGCCATCAACAATGGCGATTTTCAGGCGCCTCACCTTGAGCTTGCAGCGTGCAATTGCTGTTGCAGTCGTTCCTGTGTCACTGGAGTCATCATTGCCTCAGAGACTCCAAGCAAATCTGGATTGGAAATAAAATCGATTTGTAAATCAGGCAGATCAATGGGCTGTGGGAGGACCTGTCCGGTACGACGCCAGGCTGCAATATCAGCCCAGATCGCCGCGCGATCCACGTGGCGGCGTTCGCTGTGATAATTGGACGCCTCTGCCACCGTCAGCGAATCATCATATTCGAATTTACTCAGCAGAACCTGAGGTAACAGATGGAGCACCTCGCCCGCCATCATCAGCCGGTTGCGCATATCCCTGTCTTCTTCGATACTGTTACGATAACCTCCGTGACGAACAAACAACTGGGCACGGAAAAGACCGGCATTGATCAGGACCCAGTCACCAGACTGTCCTGATCCGCCTTGCATATTCGGGAAAAAATCGTCAACAAGGCTCAGGGCATGTTGCGCGGTCAGACGCGATCCATCCCACCGGATCAATTCGTGTTCTGTGAGAACAAGTGAAACCGGCAGCGTCTGCTGCGGCTCATATTCGAACGCCGTCCAATTCATGCTACTGTCGGCAACCACAATGGTATTGAAAAGGGTGCGCGCCTGCATCAGCACCTTGTCTGGCGCCGGTCGATCGTCGGAGTCATGAAAGGTAATGGCATCTGCCATTGATAGCGCTATGCCGACATTCTTGGCCTGTGCCGTATGCATATTGCACGCAAGACGAACATAAACGAAATCGGATCGATCAAAATAAGGCTGCAGCACATCAAACGTATCATCGGTAGAGGCATCGTCGATGATCGTGACTTGTTTGTTCGGATAGCTCTGACCCAGGGCTGCGTCCACTGCACCTGCAATTAACCCGGAACGGTTAAACGTCGGGATAATGATATTGACACGTTGCATACAGACTCTCTCTTGGAGAGAACAGGACTTCAGGGGAATGCGTACTGCCATTCCAAATTACATTTAATAATATAAACGGCCTGTAACCTAACCAATGTACACTAGTTGTCAGTAAACAATGTAACTGCAGCGATTCTGAAAAATATGACTTTATCGCGTGCTGTTGCCCATTGGGCAAAAAACGGCGCCTTGATAACACGTAAAACGACTTGCGACACCCCGCCCGGCTTCCCGCAAGAAACGCCCGACAAATCCGGCCATTCGGTTGCTATTTGAGATTTCCTGCCAGAAAAGTAGCCAGTCGGGCGCTTTTGGGTTTGCTCAGAATATCGCCGGGCGCACCCTCTTCTTCGACCACACCCTGATGCAAAAACATCACATGGCTTGACACCTGGCGCGCAAACGCCATCTCGTGCGTCACGATGATCATGGTGCGCCCCTCCTCGGCCAGTTTCTGCATCACGCGCAGCACTTCTCCGACCAGCTCTGGATCCAAGGCCGAAGTAGGTTCGTCAAACAGCATGACCTCGGGCTCCAGCGCCAATGCACGCGCGATCGCCACCCGTTGCTGCTGCCCGCCCGACAAGTGCACCGGGTATTTTTTCAATGTATCCAGGCTCAGTCCGACCTTGAGCAGATTACTTTCGGCCCTGGTCAACGCTTCTTGACGCGACAGGCCCAGAACATTGACCGGCGCGGCCGTAATGTTCTCCTGCACGGTCATATGCGACCAGAGATTGAAATGCTGAAATACCATGGATAGCCGGGTGCGCATATATTGCAGTTGGCGGCGATCAGCCGGCACCAGCGTACCCTTGCGCGGCACCGTTCGCAGCTCTTGGCCATGAATGAATATTCTGCCAGAATCGGGAGTTTCCAGAAAATTGATACAGCGCAGCAGCGTGCTTTTGCCCGAACCGCTGGAGCCGATAATACTGATCACATCGCCCTTGTTAGCCAGCAGCGACACTCCCTTGAGCACCTCGTTGCTGCCGAAACGTTTGTGAATATCCTGGACGCGTAAATTTTCCATGGTGATGACCTGTTAAACAGCGGCGGGTTTCAGAAACCCGAGCCATTTTTTCTCTGCCTTGCGAAACAGCGCAACCAGCACCATTGCCAGAACGGCATACAGGATGGCAGCAATGCCAAAGGCGGGTAAGGAATTGAATGTGGCGCTATTGACATCGCGCGCCACCTTGAGCAGCTCAGGCACCGTTGCCGTAAATGCCAGCGAGGTAGAATGCAGAACCAGAATGACCTCGTTGCTGTAAAACGGCAGAGCCCGCCTGAATGCGGAGGGCAGAATAATCTTCGTGTACAACCGGAAACGGGAAAAACCAAAGGCCTGCGCCGCTTCAATTTCGCCATGAGGAATGGCCCGGATGGCTCCCGCCAGCACCTCTGTCATATAGGCACAGGTGTTGATGGTGAATGCAAGAATCACACAATTGAAACCGTCACGGAAAAACGTGGCCAGCAATGGCGTGCCACGCACCACGCTCAGGCTGAACAGGCCGGTGTAGACAAGCAGCAACTGCACGTAAAGCGGCGTGCCGCGAAACACAAACGTGTACACCCGCACCGGCATGCTGATCCAGCGATTGGACGAACTGCGCCAGATGGCCATGGGGATAGCCAGCACCGTGCCAAACAACACGGACAGCAGCAATATCCAGATAGTCATGGCCAGCCCCGTCATGGGAAAGCCGAACCCGAGATAGGCCTGCCAGTAGCGCTCGAGAATCTCGCTCACAGCCGGACCTCCCGCACCCCGACCGAATAGCGTCGATTAAGCCACGACAGCACAACCAGGCTGATGGCCGTCATGCACAGATAAATGGCTGCTGCCACCAGATTGAAGAAAAACAGCTGCTGGGTACTGCGTCCGGCCTGCTGCGTGACTGTCACAATATCAAGCAAACCGATGATGGAGACCAGAGCCGTTGCCTTGATAATGACCTGCAGATTATTGTTCAGCCCAGGCAAGGCGAAGCGGATCAATTGCGGCAACAGGATCAGACGAAAGACTGTCAGTGGCGACATGCCTGTCGCGTAGCCTGCTTCCAGCTGGCCTTTGGGCACAGACTGGATCGCCCCGCGAAAGGTCTCTGTCATATAGGCGCCATAGATGAACGATAGCGTTGTCACTCCTGCCGAAAACGCATCCATCTGGTATTGCGGCCAGCCGGCCCAGGTGCAAATGACGTTGATGAGCTCCTGCAGGTTGTAGAAAACCAGCAGCATGATCACCAGGTCGGGAACGCTCCGGATCAATGTCGTATACCCGGTGAAGGTCCAGCGCAGTACAGGATTGGGAGACAGCTTGCACAAAGCCCCGACCATCCCGATGATAATCGAAAAAACCAGCGTCAACAGGGTCAGCAGACAGGTTGCGAGTGTACCGGCCCATATCTGGGATCCATAACCGTACAGCATCGGGTTCCTTAAATATCGTTATTAATAATGTAATAGTGCAATTGCCTGTCGGCGGCACGGCTCATGCCGTTGTGTTCCGCCGGCCACGCAGTGCGGGCAGGCCTGGCCGCCCAAAAATGCAAAATGCGCGGCCACCGGCGTAAAGCCGGCCCGCGCAGCACCGGTCAGACAAGCTTATTCGTGTTCCTTGATGCCGTATTTTTTGTAGACTTCAAGTATTTTTGCGTATTCGCCGTCCTTTTTCATATCGGCCAGCGCCTTGTCGATTTTACCCTTGAGCTCGGTATCTTCCTTGCGCAGGCCGATGCCGTTGCCGTTGCCGAAAACTTCTGCATCGGACACAGGCTTGCCCACCAACTTGAAGTTCTTGCCATCGGGGCTATCGAAGAAAATCGTGGCAGCCGCAGCGTCCTGCAGCGTGGCGTCAACGCGCCCCAGCGCCAGATCCTGCTTGGCCAGATCATCATTCTGGTAGGAAACCAGGTTAATGTCCTTGCCTTTCCAGTGCTTGTCGGCGTAAGCGGCCTGGGTGGTGCCCTGAACGACGCCCACAGTTTTGCCCTTGAGCGACTCGGCGGTCGTATCCAGCCCTTCACTGTTTGCAGGGACCATCAGGCGTGTGGAACTGGCGTACATCACATCTGAAAACAGGACCTGCTTCTCGCGCTCTTTGGTAATGGTCATCCCGGACAGGATGCCGTCTATTTTCTTGGCTTTCAGGGCTGGAATCACGCCATCGAAATTCATGCGAATCCATTCGCAGTCAGCTTCAATGCGCTTACAGATGGATTTACCCATATCGACATCAATACCAACCAGCTCGCCCTGTGGATTGACCGACTCAAAAGGCGCGAACGTGGGATCAATACCCAGACGCAGTTTGGCGGGTGCCGCAGACACCACTGTCGGTAACAATGCAGCCAGCATTGCCGCAACAAAAAGTTTTTTCATTCCTAACCCCGGGAAACATATCGTAAATAATTGAAGTAGTATAACGCCTTGTCCCTGGTTCACAGCTGTGATTGCAGGCAGGTTACAACGCGCGGACACGAGATTTTTGCATAAATTTCCCGCCCGCTTCCTGATTTTGTCCGAAACCCATGTTTTTCTTGCCTTTGGGCCCGAGAATTCGCTCATGACTCCATTCGATTCCGCAGATTTGCCCATTTTCCGGCTGGCGCCTGGCCAGTTGAGCTACTCGCAATTGCGCGCCTCGTTCCTGAAGGCTGCGCATCACCGGGGCGCCCGGCTGCACGCTTACCCTCATCCGCTCAAGGGTGTGGAAAACGAGAATCTGTGCACCGACGTGGCCGTGGCCGGCGATCCCAATGCCGACAAATGGATGGTGGTGGTGTCGGGCACGCATGGCGTCGAGGGTTACTATGGCTCCATCTGCCAGACCCGCTTTCTGCTGGAACAGGACGTCTCCCCGGCTGCGGGCGTGGGCATCCTGTTCATTCACCTGATTAATCCGTGGGGTACTTCCTGGAAGCGACGGGTCAACGAAGACAACATGGATCTGAATCGCAATTATCTGGATTTTGACCAACCTTTGCCGGCCAATCCGGGCTACGAAGCAGTTCATGAGCTGTTTGCGACCGATATCCGTGACGCCGCCAGGCGCAAAGCGCGCGACCTGCGCTGGCGCCAGACCGTGCAGGAAAAAGGCTACGCTGCGCTGATGAACATTGTGGAAGCCGGTCAGTATCGCCATCGGGATGGCCTGTATTACGGCGGTGACAAACCCAGCTGGTCCAACCTCACACTGCATAAAATCCTGAAAGACCACCTGCCAGCGCACGCCAGGGAAATCATCAGCTTCGATCTGCACACCGGCGCCGGGCAGTTTGGCCACCCCATGCTCATGGCCATTGCCGAACAGCAATACCCTGGCATCGCGCGTGCCCAGTCCATATATGGTCCCTGGCTGTATACCGTGATTACGGGCGCCAACAATGCCAGCGATACCGGTATCTCGGCCGCCGCCACCGGTTACACCTCGGCGGCCATGATCAAGCTATTCAGTGACCGCCGATTCACGCAACTGGTTGTCGAATGCGGCACCTATGACAGCCAATTGGTGGGCCAGCCCGCCTTGCTGGCCGACCATTTCCTGCACCTGCATGGCGACCTGGCCAGTGCCGAAGGCAAAAAGATCAAGCAGCGCCTGCTGGACTTTTTCTTCCCGGCCGATCCCGACTGGCAGGCGCTGGTGCAATTTAGAACCCGCCAGATTCTGGAGCGTGCCGTTCGCGCACTGCGCAACGATCAGTAGTGCGCTTTGCCGAAATAAAAAAGCACGCTTGCAGCGCCTCTTTTCCCACGGCGTTTGCCAGCGGCCCACAACCAGCACCCGACAAGCGCAATAGCTATTGCCCGATCATAATCATTTTGACCAGCTTGATAAGTGCGTCGCCAAGCGACTTCATGCTTTCGCCAACCTGTGGATAGCACTGCTCCAACAGCACACCCAGGACAATGGCAATCACCACCGGTACATATAGAATTTGATACCAGCGCGTGGGCTGACGCGGCACTTCGGCCGAAAGCGCTTTAGCAGACAACATTTGATTTGGTTTTCCTGGAAATGAATATTTTCGGTCGGCGCGCTTGCGGCCGTTGCCGATACGTAAATGATTTGAATAGATCCGCGCAATGCAATCACTACGGCCATTGACGCACGACAATCCATGGATATGGCAACAGCGGTCGCTGCCGTATTTTCAATGTATTAATCGCGACATTAAAGCAAACTGAAAATGCATCTATGGATGGCATATGGCCGGCTTTCCGATACAATCGCAAATGGTGCTGGGCCCAACCCCGCGCCTATTTCACAGCACACTCCATTCAAACGAGACATTTCTATCATGCCCATTCTTCAAGTTCAGGTCACTGCCGGCCGCAGCCAGCAACAGAAAACCGCCTTCCTGCAAAATGCCACCAAAGTCATAGAGCAAACGATGAACGCGGCCTTGCCCAGTATCCGTATTTCCCTGCAGGAAGTTGAACAGCAGGATTCGATTGTCGCTGGCCAGATCGGTGTCGACTTCGTCAACATCGTGGCTTTCCTGCTCGCAGGCCGGGACGATGAACTCAAGGCCAATTTCATGGCTGCCATCAACAAAGCGGCCGTTACCACATTAGACGTGTCGGACACCTGCGTGCGCACGATGGTGATCGATGTCGCGCCGGAGCATATGGGTGTTCAGGAAGGCCTGAGCGCCAAGGCGTTTCGCGCCAGAAGCGCCAGCTGACCGGGACATAACGACAACAGTTGCCTGCTGCGCATTGCCTTGTGCCTGGCACCCTAAGTGCACCGCAGCAGCGCCACTTTCCTGGATTCGGGCGGGCCCTGGGTGTCCGCTCCATTTCCCTTATTGACAATACATCCTGATCCAACCTATTCTTCTCTGAACAATGACCAATTACAACAAACCCATTCGGAGCGGACATGAAACTATCAGGCATCCTGCGGTCGTGCATTGCGGCCACCACATTTTTTGCTGCAGCAGCCAGCGCGCAAGTGAGCGTCATGCTGCCGGCCAATCCCGGCGGCGGCTGGGATGGAACAGGCCGACAGGCCTTCTCGGCCATGTACAAGGCCGGCATTTATACCGATAGCGTCAGCTTCACCAACAAGGGTGGAGCCGGCGGCACCATCGGTCTGGCCGAATTCCAGAATGGCACAACGGGCAAACCGGACAACCTGGCGGTGTTTGGCGCCATTACCGTGGGCGCAATCACGCTTAACAAATCGCCGGTCGATCTGTCCAAGTTCAGGCCGGTGGCACGTCTGACGGCAGAGTATCTGGTGCTTGCAGTACGCCCAGACGCTCCTTACAAAACACTGGAAGATTTTGCCAAGGCGCTCAAGGAAAATCCTGGTGGCACACCAGTAGGCGGCGGCTCGGCTGGTGGCGTAGATCATATCGCCCTGGCCCTGCTGGCCCAGGCCAGCGGCGCGCCGGTTAACAAACTCAATTATATTCCGCAGGCCGGTGGCGCCGATACCGTCACCGGCATCGTCAACGGCACACTCAAGGCCGGAATCTCGGGCATTTCCGAGTTTCAGCAATTTGCCAAGTCCGGCCGCGTCAAAATACTGGGTATCACATCAGCCGAGCGCATGAAAGGGCTGGATGCGCCCACCTTCAAGGAAGCCGGCTACGATGTGGAGCTGGCAAACTGGCGTGGCATCCTCGGTTCAGTCGATATGCCCGAAGACAATTACAAAGCCTGGGTCGACCGGTTCACCAAACTCAACGAGAGCGATGCCTGGAAGCAGACCATGGCCACCCAGGGCTGGGACCAGTTTTTCCTGGCCGGCCCTGAGTTTGGCAGCTTCATCAAGGACGAAAGTGACCGTATCAACAAAATCCTGAAGGACGCAGGTCTTGCAAAATAAGGAAACACCATCGCCGGCAGGCGCAACACCGGCGGTCCCAGAGGCTACGGCGCCTGGCGCCCGGCCCTGGTGGCTGGGTATAGCCGTGATTCTCCTGGGCTGTGTCTGCCTGTATGCCACGACCACATTGCCGGCGACGGCACAGTACGCGGCTATCGGCCCAGGCATGTTTGTTACTATTGCCGGCGGTGGCCTGCTGTTGCTGGGCATTCTGCTATTGATTCAAATTGCGCGAGGCGAACGCTTCGAAGCGCAGAATGCGGAAATGCGGCAGGCAATCTGCCCATGGACAAGCGGGCCTTCTTTACCGCGCTTGCCGCCACCATCGTACCGGCACTCACCATGGAAGCACTGGGCCTGCCCATTACCGCCATGCTTTCGTTCACGCTGGTTGCGCGCGCTTTTGGTTCGAACAAGACACTCATTGACCTGATCACCGGGGCCATTCTGGGCTCGGTGTGCTGGTTTCTTTTTTCTCGCCTGGGTCTGCAACTTGGCGGTTTTCTTCCCCTGGCGGGCGTCTGAATGGATACCTTCGGCTTATTACTGCAGGGCTTTGATGTTGCCCTGCAACCCATGAATCTTTTCTGGGCGCTGCTCGGATCCGTACTTGGCACCGCCATTGGCATCCTGCCCGGCATCGGCCCGGCGCTGACCATTGCACTGCTGCTGCCGGTGACCGTCTCTGTGGGGCCGGTCTCGGCGTTCATCATGTTCGCCGGCGTTCTCTACGGTGCGATGTATGGTGGCTCCACGACATCGATTCTAATTAATACGCCCGGTGAAGCCGGCTCCATGATGACCGCGCTGGAGGGCAACAAAATGGCGCGCTCCGGACGCGGAGCCGCAGCGCTGGCCACAGCGGCTGTGGGTTCCTTCGTAGCCGGCACCATCGCCACCCTCTTGCTGACATTTGCTGCGCCCTCCATTGCCGAGCTGGCGTTCTACTTCAAACCGGCAGACTATTTTGCGCTGACCGTTCTGGCCTTCACGTCCGTAGCGGTGGTCATGGGAACCTCGCGGGTCCGCGGCTTTATTTCCCTGTTCATCGGCCTGGCCTTGGGGGTCATAGGTATTGACAAGATGACCGGGCAGCCGCGCATGACGTTTGGCGCCAGCTCGCTGCTCGATGGCATGGAGCTCACGGTGGTGCTGGTATCGCTGTTTGCAATCGGTGAAATTATTTATGTTGCCAGCCGCTACCGGCATCAAAGCGACGACGTACTGCCGATCAAGGGTGGCATCTGGATGACCAAGGAGGAATGGAAACGCTCGTTCATGCCTTGGTTGCGAGGCACCGCTATTGGCTTTCCCATGGGCGCCCTGCCTGGCGGCGGTTCCGAGATACCGACCATGCTGTCCTATACGATGGAAAAAAAGTTGTGCAAAAAGAAAGAGGAATTCGGCACCATCGGCGCCATTGAAGGTGTTGCCGGTCCCGAAGCGGCGAACAATGCAGCGGCCGCCGGGGTGCTTGTTCCCCTGCTGACACTGGGACTGCCAACCTCTGCCACCGCAGCTATTTTACTGGCAGCGTTCCAGAACTTCGGACTGCAGCCCGGCCCGTTTCTGTTTACCTCCAACCCGGAACTCATCTGGGGGCTGATTGCCTCTCTGTATGTTGGTAACGTCATGCTACTGATTCTGAACCTGCCGCTGGTTGGCATGTGGGTCAAATTGCTGCTGATTCCCAAGCCACAGCTGTACGCCGGCATTCTGGTATTTGCCATGATCGGCATCTGGGGCGTGTCGGGCTCAACCTTTGACCTGGCCAGCATGGTCGTTGTGGGTCTGATGGGTTATGTCATGCGTGTCTATGACTTTCCCATTGCACCCATCCTGATCGGCCTGATTCTGGGACCCATGGCAGAGAACCAGCTGCGCACGGCACTGGCGGCAGCCCAGGGCAACCCGGCCGTGCTGGTGGAAACGCCAATTTCCATTGTCATTCTGACCGTGTCTGCGCTGTTTTTGCTGGCGCCCATTGTTTTGCGCAGGCTGCGCAAGGCTGCATAACGCCACGCTGTTATTGCTTGCCCCCCGTTGCCATCATCTGTCCGGTCTGACAACGGGGCCAGTGACACACACCGGCCGCCTTTGCTCCGAAGCCCCGGCGATATTCATATTCCTGCGCTGTTTGCCTGCCGCCGCCAGGCGGCAGCTATCCTGCTGCGCCCACACGATCGCCAATTCAACGTTGCCGTTTTATAACGATATTTTCACCGCCAGCACGATGCATCACCTGGGGCGGTCACGTATTTTGCAATGAAAAGCAAAAAACATTGGCTTTGGCACAACGAATACGCGTCACTCACGAGCACCCAAACCTAGGTATTCTCCCTAGGGGAATTAGTATTATCCCTAGGGCAACGATACATCAATACCCCAATACACTTATCGTCCCAGCTGGGCTATCCCGGCACGATTCATCGATATTTTCCAGTTCGAGCAGGCAATGACACTTAGACAACTCGAGGCATTTCGCGCACTCATGATCAGCCGTACCGTTACGAAGGCAGCAGAGTTTCTTTCCATCTCGCAACCTGCCACCACACGCTTGATATCGGATCTGGAAGCCTCGGTGGGCTTTCCGCTATTTGAGCGTCGCCAGGGCCGTCTTTTTCCGACACACGAGGCAGAAGAACTGTTCAAGGAAGTCGAGCGCAGTCTGGTCGGCGTCCAGGAAATTGCCTATGCTGCCAGCCAGATCCAGAAAGCGCAAAAGGGCCAGTTCCATATTGCCGCCGCGCCCTGTCTGGCCTCTGCAGCATTGCCTTTCTTGCTGCACAACTTCATGCAAATGCACACCGAACTATCGGTCAAGCTGACGACCCATGCCTCTACCACCATCATGGATATGGTGCAGAATGCCAAGTGTGACCTCGGTATGGTCATCCTGTCCAGTGAATACCCCAGCCCGCTAGGCGAGCATCTGTTCTCGCTGGACTCAAAGATCGCCATTCCGCGCAACCATCCGCTGGCTCAGAAAAGTGAAATTCACGTCACCGATCTTCAAGGGCAGACAATGATACTAGGCTCCCACGATATGGATACCCGCCAGGCATTTGGGCTGTTACTGGTGTCCCACGGCATCAAGGTGTTTTCAAGCGTTGACACCAACACGTCGCAAACCATGTGCTCGTTTGTCGAATCAGGCAATTGCCTGGCAATCGTGGACCCCATCACAGTGATAACCTATATCGGCAACAACATTGTGTTCAGGAATTTTTCACCGCGACTGATGGTCCATTTCAGTGCGCTTTATCGCGCCGACAAGCCGGCTTTGCGCGTGCTCAAAGATTTTGTGCACTACGTCAAAACAAATGTGACCATGGCAATCGCGCAAAACGGCAAGCTGCTTTAACCTGGTGAACAATGGCGTACATGCCATAACACCATATTATGGACGGGCTAAAAAAAAGCATTTTACATCGCGGGCAGTGTTCTCTATTGTTATCCGTAAGTTGTTCCCCCCACCACGGAGAAAATGATGAAACGCAAGCTTATGACAATTGCCATAGCAGGTTTACTGGTTCCGGCAACCTCGATGGTATATGCGCAAACGCCCACGTTGTATCTCGGGTCATATGGCGGTTCAACGCAAAAAGCGTTTGAAGAAGATGTGCTTCCCGCTTTCGAAAAGGCCAACAACGTCAAGGTTGTTTACGTTCCGGGCAACTCGACCGATACATTGGGAAAACTGCAGGCTCAGAAAAGCAATCCTGAACTGGACGTGGTCATGCTCGATGACGGCCCCATGTATCAGGCAATGCAATTTGGCTTCTGCGACAAAATCGATAAAAGCGCACCTGTATTCAAAGACCTGTACCCGATCGCTGACCTGGGATCCAATGCCCTTGGTATCGGACTGGTGGCCACCGGCCTGTTCTACAACGAAGAGGTCTTCAAAAAAGAAGGCCTGACGCCACCGACATCCTGGCACGATCTGGAAAATCCCCAGTTCGAACAGCGCATGGTCATACCACCGCTGAACAATACATACGGCCTGCACACGCTGGTGAAATTTGCCAAACTCAATGGCGGCAATGAAAAGAACCCCGATCCCGGCTTTGATGCCATTATCAAAAAAATCAACCCGAATGTGCTGGCCTGGGAACCCTCGCCCGGTGGCATGACTTCGCTGTTTCAGAACGGCGAAGCGATTATCGGTGTGTGGGGCAATGGCCGGGTTGAAACATTCAAGTCCACCGGCTTTCCGGTCAAATTCGTTTATCCGAAAGAAGGCGCCATGGCACTGCTGACAGCAGCCTGTCCTGTTGTCAAAAGCAATGTGCCTGAACTGGCCCAGAAACTGGTGCAGTATCTTGCCTCGCCTGAAATACAGATGGTTTTTGCGCGCACCCAAAGCTGGGGGCCTGTCAACAAAACCGTGAAGTTGCCAGCAGAGGACGCGCAACGCGTGGTGTACGGCGAGGCGGTGGACAAACTGGAAAAGACCGACTGGGATACGGTCAATGCCGTGCGCACACAATGGAATGATCGCTGGAACCGGACGGTGGAGCGGTAAATGAGTTTTCTTTCTGTCAGAAACCTGGGCAAAGACTACGGCTCGGCGCGCGTGGTCAAATCCATGAATCTTGACATCGAGCGTGGTGAGTTTGTCTCGCTGCTGGGCCCTTCGGGTTGCGGCAAGACGACCACACTGCAAATGATTGCCGGATTCATCGACCCCACTTGCGGCCAGGTCATTCTGGATGGCATGGACCTGACCGACATGCCGCCCGAAAAGCGTGATATCGGCGTGGTATTCCAAAGCTACGCGCTGTTTCCCCATATGACTGTCCAGGACAATATCAGTTTCGGCCTGGAAATGAGGAAAATGGCCAAAGCCGAACGGCGCGAGCGCGTCGACCAGGTGCTTGACATGGTCAGCCTGACCGGAATGGGCGAGCGCTACCCCGCCCAGCTCTCCGGGGGGCAGCGGCAACGTGTCGCAATCGCCCGTTCACTGGCAATCCGGCCCAGGCTGCTCCTGCTTGATGAACCTATGTCCAATCTGGATGCCAAACTGCGCGAGAACATGCATATCGAGCTGCGTCGGATCCAACGCAAACTGGGCATTACCACAATTCTGGTTACCCACGACCAGACCGAAGCGATGACCATGAGCGACCGTATTGCGCTGATGAACGATGGATGCATTCAACAGCTGGCGCCGCCGCTTGAGGTATACCATAACCCCAGGACACTGTTTGTATCCGGGTTTCTGGGGCGCGCCAACGTTTTTGAAGGCACGATTGCACACAGCGATACCCAGGGCTATCAGGTCAGCAGCGATGGCCTGACCTTCGCGGTCTGCCTGCCGGAACATCATCCTTTTCGCGCAGGCAAGGCCAACATTATGATCCGACCGGAGAATGTCGGCTTTGCAGGCCCCGGCACGGCCGGCAAATTGCCGGGCATGCTGTCCGAGGCCGTGTTTCTGGGCACGCACTGGCTCTGTGAAGTCAAAACGGCACTGGGCATGTGGTTTGTCTCGATCAAGACGCTCACCGCGCAGCCCGGTGAAACGGTGACGCTGGACTGGCAGGATTGCGATCTGCGCATTATCGCCGAGCAGCAGTAGGACGGGTGGCGCAAATGCGTAAAGAACCCTATGTCCTGCTGACGCCCGCGCTCCTGCTGTTTTGCGGCATGCTCATCATTCCCATGCTGCTGGTTGCGCTGCTGTCTTTCTATGCTTTTAACGGCACCACCGGCATCATCCCGGATTTTTCGTTTGGCAACTACATAAAGATCTTCTCCGATCCATACTACGGGGAAATTTTCCTGCGCACTGCCGGCATGGCCTTGCTGGTCACCATCATCTGCCTGGTCCTGGGTATTCCCGAAACACTTATCCTGGCACGCATGCGTGCCCCATGGCGCGGAATCTTCCTGGTGATGGTACTGGGACCCTTGCTAATTTCAGTGGTGGTGCGTACGCTGGGCTGGTCCATCCTGATGGGCCGGCAAGGTCTCATCAACGATACCCTGCTCCTGCTTGGTCTGATCGATTCGCCAATCCGCCTCACTTTCACGTTTACCGGCATGGTCATCGGTCTGGTGCACGTCATGGTTCCGTTCATGATTATCTCCATCTGGGCAACCTTGCGCAAGCTGGACCCTACCGTGGAGTATGCAGGCCGCTCGCTTGGTGGCTCGCCGCTTACCGTCTTTCGCCGGATTATTTTCCCGCAACTGATGCCCGGGATACTGTCAGGTTCCATTATCGTTTTCGCCCTGTCGGCGTCGGCGTTTGCCACGCCAGCCATTCTGGGCGGGCGCCGCCTGAAAGTGGTGGCCACGGCTGCCTATGACGAATTTCTCAATTCCCTGAACTGGCCGCTGGGCGCTGCCATTGTGATCCTGCTGCTGATCGCCAACATCATTATTATCATGGGGCTGAACCGCTACACTGAAAGAAAATACCGCATGATTTTTTCCGCCGGAGAAAATGGATGAAACGCAATAGAACGCTCTCGCTCCTTTTTCATGCCGCTTTCATGCTGTTTTTGCTGGCTCCCCTGATCATCGTGATCGTCGTCTCGTTCACAGACAAAGGCTTCATTTCCTATCCGAGCGACGGGCTGTCGTTGCGATGGTATCGGGCGGTGGCCGACGAACCCCGGATTATGCAATCGTTCTGGCTGTCCCTGAAACTGGCCTCGTTTGCATCCACCATTGCCGTTTGCCTGGCAGTGCCAGCGGCACTGGCGCTAACCCGTTTCCGTTTCCCGGGACGCGACACCGTCAGCGCATTTCTGATGTCGCCGCTCATGATTCCAAATGTGGTATTGGGCGTATCATTCCTGCGATTTTTCAATATCGCCGGGCTGTCGGGTTCGGTATTCTGGCTGACAATGACACACGTCATTTTCATTTTTCCCTACTCCCTGCGCCTGGTTCTGGCCTCGGCTACCGGTATGGACCGGGAAGTTGAAATGGCGGCAAGATCACTTGGCGCGGGCAAACGCCATGTGTATGGCCGTATCATACTGCCATTGATCCTGCCCGGCCTGACCGGCGACTGGCTGCTGTCTTTTATCCAGAGTTTCGATGAACTGACCATGACAGTATTCGTTGCAACACCGGGCACAACGACACTGCCGGTCTGGATGTATAACCATATTGCGCAAACCATCGATCCCCTGATCACCTCCGTATCGGCAATTCTCATTATTGCAACGGTAATAATGATGATCATCATGGACCGTCTGGTGGGCCTGGATAAAGTGTTGATTGGAAAAGGTTGAAATGTACAACACAGATATTATTGTGATAGGCGGCGGCATCGTCGGTTCAAGCGTCGCTTATGGTCTGGCCCGTCAAAATGCGAATGTGCTCATGCTTGACGAAGGCGACGTCGCCTTTCGCGCATCCAGGGGCAATTTCGGGCTCGTGTGGGTGCAGGCAAAAGGCCACGGATTTTCTCCCTACACCCGATGGACCCTGCAATCTGCCCGCAACTGGCCGGCGCTGGCCAGCGAACTGACCCAACGCACCGGCATCGATCCTTATCTGCAGCAGCCAGGCGGCTTCGTATTCTTCACCAATCAGGCCGACATGGATGCAAGACAGCAGCTGATGCGCGACATCCAGGCCTCGGTAGACGAGAAGTATGACTACACGTTCATGTCGCCCGCAGAGCTGCGCAAATATATTCCTGCGATCGGCCCCAAGGTGATTGGCGCCTGTTATACGCCCATGGATGGCCATGCCAATCCATTGAAACTGTTGCCGGCATTGCAGCATGGTGCGCGCCAGCTGGGGGTGGACTATCGCTACAACAACCCTGTCGAGCATATCGATTATCAGTCAGGCAACTTTGTCGTGACTACACGCGCCGGCGAAAAATATGCCGCAAAAAAAGTGGTGCTGTGCGCTGGCCTGGGCAACAAGCGACTGGGTGAATTTGTCGGACTGCACGTGCCGGTTAAACCGAATCAGGGCCAGGTCATGATCGGGGAGCGCAGTGCCCCGTTCCTGTCCTATCCCACCATGCATGTGCGACAGACCAATGAAGGCACGATACAGATCGGCGACTCGCTGGAAGACGTGGGCTATGACGATACAACACGATTGTCATTACAGCAGGGCATCGCCCAGCGCGCCATCGACTATTTCCCGGCGCTGGCCGACATGCGCATTATCCGATGCTGGGCGGCGCTGCGGATCATGTCGCCCGATGGCATGCCAATCTATCAGGAATCGTCCGAGATGCCTGGTGCCTACGTGGTGACTTGCCACAGCGGCATCACACTGGCGGCCAATCACGTTTTCACGATTCCCGACTGGATTTTGCGCGGCACCGCTGCCCAAACCATCGCCCCATTCTCCAACCAGCGCTTCTGCAATTTGAACAGAGATCAATCATGAACACAGTACTTTTCAGAACCGTGCAGACCGAAAGTGGCC
>NZ_JBQEAU010000094.1:0-18192 GCF_052108595.1 Advenella sp. | reverse complement strand
CGATCACGTCGCTTCCCCGCCTTCATATTGAACCAGGATATGCCATTCGGCGTAGACCGATGGTCGCGGCGCATTCTCGGCGTTTACCGTGACCTCCCAGGTACAGCGGGCATGCGCGGGTTTTGTTTCGGTCACCTGTGTCAATGCAAAACTGGCCGATACCCGCGATCCTGCCACAACCGGGGCGGTGAAGCGGATCTTGTCGAAACCATAATTCAATGCCATGACAGTACCGGGAAAGGCCATGCAACTTGTCTGCCAGTAGGTCAGCAGCGACAGTACGAGAAAACCGTGTGCAATGGTGTGCTGGGACGGTGACTGCGTCTTGGCCCGCTCCGGGTCTACATGAATCCACTGGTGATCGTGCGTCACGTGCGCAAATCGATTAATCATCTCCTGCTCAATGAGCAGCGGTGCCGATGCGATGGCCGGCTGCCCGACAAATCGGTCAAGTGCGGCAACGCAATCGAATTTCTGTATGGCGCAAGCGCTGGAGGGGGCAGTTGTCATGGCAAGAATATCAGTAAGCAGAGCGCAGTGGGCGCTGCGCAGATTTTGGCGCAGGCGGCAGTCAGGCTCTCTGCGGGCTGGACGAATGGCTTGTCTTTACTTTTAACTGACAGAGTCTGACGACGCAGTGCGCGTCGTTGGCCCGCGTGTCCGGCTGTATGCCTGCGCCTTGGCAATTTCGTGGCGTAACTGGTCGAATCCGGTGGCTGGGACCGTTTCGTTCTGGCGATCGGCAATGTCTTCAAGCCGATCCAGCAACACGTCGGCCGAGCGTTCGCTCTCGTTCAGATATATGCCATGTGTCATGGTGATGTTCGCCTGTTCAACGCTGCCAGCTCCTGCCATCAGGATGGTGCGGTTGGGGGCGTTCTCTGCGACAAGCGCAACAAGGGCCGGGCTGACCGATGCCGGCGACAGCATGTCCAGGGTTTGCTGCTCCAGCAGCCCCGCTGTCATGGCTGTGGCTGCCGTGGGGGCAAGGCAGTTCACATGCACGCCATTGCGTTCGCCTTCCTGCGCCAGTGTCTGCATCAGGCCGACCAGCGCCATTTTGGCGGCACCGTAGTTGGCCTGCCCGAAATTACCGTAAAGTCCCGAAGAAGAGGTCGTCATCACGATACGGCCATAGTTCTGATCGCGCATCCTGTTCCACACGGCATGGGTGCAGTGTACCGACCCCATCAGATGCACGTCCAGCACCAGCCGGAAATCCTCCAGGGTCATCTTGGCAAAGCTTTTGTCACGCAGGATGCCGGCATTGTTCACCAGAATATCGACACGACCCCACTGCGCAACTGCTTGTTCGACCATCGCCTTAACCTGGTCTGGATCTGTGACATCGGCGCCATGGGCGATGGCCTCTCCGCCGGCCGCTGCGATGGCCTGGACAACGGCCTGCGCATCCGAACCTGGCTGGTCGGCGCCCATATCGTTGACCAAGACCCTGGCGCCGTGACGGGCAAGTTCGAGTGCGTGGGAACGGCCGAGACCGCGGCCTGCGCCGGTCACGATGGCAATGCGGTTGTGTAGAAGAGGTGTCATGGGGTCTCCGTGTTATACAAATGTTCAGGGGGTCAGGGATGCAGCCATTTCGGCATCGGTTCGGATGACCCCGGCGCGCTCGAGCTGTGCGATGGTGTCCTCGCTCAGGCCCGCTCGCGCCAATATCGAATGGGTATTCTGGCCCAGGCCAGGGGCACCGTCAACCGTGGGCTGTCCGTCCTGGTCGAAAACAAAGCCGATGCCTCGGGTGCGCACGTGGGTGTTGCCCTGATGGAACCGATGGTCTGGAAGATCGACGCAGTCGGTGGTATCGACCTCGTGAAGAAACTCTTCGAGCTTTCTGACTTTGGCTGCGGGGACCCCGGCGTCGCTTAGCAGCACTTCCAGTTGTATTGCGCTGCGGGTGGCGAAAGCCGCTTGCAGACGCGTCGTCACATAATGAGTGTCATTGGCCACGACAAATCCGCTGGGGGCGTTGAAGGCAACAAGCTCAAGCGCGCGTGCATCCTCACACAAATCCTCAACGCCAATCACAGCGGTGAGTTTGCGAAACTGCGCGGGGGTATTGGCGGCAACGGCCAGCCAGCCGTCCGAGCAGCGATACGTATCGGCTGCCGGGCTGCCGGTATACCCGCGATTGCCCACACGTTGAGTAGGCGTGCCGTCGCTCAGATAGGCGCAGGTGTTGGGGTACATGAGCATCAGCGAGGCCTGGACCATGGATGCATCGATGTACTGGCCAACGCCCTCGCGCGCCCTGCGGTGCAGCGACGAGACAATTGACAGCGCAGCCAGTACGCCCACGGCCACGTCAATAACGGGGAAACCCACCTTGATGGGTGGCGCGTCTTCTCCTTCTCCGGACATCATCATCATACCGGTCAGGGCCTGAACGACGTGATCATAAGCGCCACGTTGCGCCCAGGCACCGTGTTGTCCGAAGCCCGAGATGGAGCAGTACACGATGTCTGGCCTGACTTGCCTGATGCTGGCATAGTCCAGACCATACCGGGCGACAACGCCGGGACGGAAGTTTTCTATGAAAACGTCGGCCGATGCGGCCAGTGTACGCAGCAGTTCGGCGCCCTGTTGTGTCCGGATGTCCAGCGCCAGGGACTGCTTGCCGGCGTTGATTGCGGCAAACCCGGTAGGTGTGTCTGTGTCCGTTGCGTCCTTCATCGAGCGCAGCACTTCACCGGCCAGCGGTGGTTCCACCTTGATGACCTCTGCGCCCAGTTGCGCTAGATAGAATGAAGCAAGGGGCCCGGCGATGACATGCGACAGATCCAGTACACGGACGCCTTTTAGCGGTTTGGACATGTATGACTCCGGTCAGCCGACGCTCACGCCGGCAAGTTTGATGATATTGACCCATTTCTGATATTCGCTGCGCACAAACGCGGCATCGGCTTGCGGGCTGGCGCTATGGGCCACGTTAATCCCACCTGCTGCAAACTGGCGTCTGACGGCCTCATCGGCCAGCGCCTTCGTGGTCGCGCTATAAAGCGTATCGACCGCTTGTCTTGGGGCGTTTTTGGGCAGCCAGAAATCAAACCAGAATTCCTGCACCGCCAAATCACTGTTCAAGACCTCGTGCAGCGTGGGAACACCAGGCAGCTCGGACAATGGCTCCCTACTGGTCACAGCCAGCGCGCGCAGCTTGCCGCCCTTGGTCTGCGGAATGGCCGTCCCCGCGATGGTGAACGCAAATTCCGTATCACCACGCAGCAGCGAAAGCGGAATTTCCACTGATCCTTTAAATGGCACATGCGTGGCTTTTGCCTTGAGCAAAGACACGAAGGTCGCGCCGCCAAGATGGGCTGCCGAACCAACGCCGCCGGAACCGTAATTCATTTTACCGGGATTGGCCGTCAATGCGGCTATCAGGTCCTGCACGGTACGGTACGGTGAGCTGGCTGCCACGACCAGCACGCTGGGGGATGTGCCCATAATGGTGACCGGAATGAAATCGTTGACAGGATCAAAGTTCAGTTTGGGCTGCAGTATCTTCTGAATTAAGTGAGAATTGGATCCCATGAGCACTGTGTAGCCATCGGCGGGCGCATGGGCAACATGCTGGGCAGCCAGTACACCGCCCGCACCCACCTTGTTTTCCACTACGATGGGTTGTCCCAGAGCAGCGCCCAGCACAGGGCCAAACTGTCGCATCATGATGTCCGGCCCGCCTCCGGCCGGGTAGGGAACAACGACACGTACTGCTCTTGAAGGATAGGTTTGCGCAGCCTGCGATGCTGCAGTTCCGACCAACAGGCCTGCGCCCAGGGCGCCAAGGCAAAATTTTCGGCGATGCATGGTTGTCTCCTTATAATGCATCAAGAGTAGACGATCGCAGTGAATAGAAAAAGTGATATATTTTCATATACCGATAACTTTATGTTTGATACCTTTGGGCAATAATATTGATTGAACCTGACTATCTGGTCGCCAAGCTGCGCTTTCGGCATCTGCGTCTGCTTACGGAAGTACATAACCGAGGCAGTTTGCGGGCCGCAGCGCAGGCGCTGAGCCTGACGCAACCGGCATTGAGCAAGGCGTTGACGGAAATCGAGAGTGCCTTTGGTTTTGCCCTGTTCTCACGCACTGCGCGTGGTCTAACGCCAACAGCGCAGGGTGAAGTGGTGCTGCGCGGCGCCACGATGCTTTTGCACGAGCTGTCTCATCTTCGTGCAGAGGCCATCTCGGCCGATCGCTTTGCAACCAAAATCCGTATCGGTGCACCGCCATTCGTGGCGCAAACCTATCTGCCGGGCGTGATTGCCAAGCTGGTGCAAGGTGAAGCGCCCGTGCGGGTGCAATTGCTTGAAGAACGAGTGCCAGCCCTGATCGGCGCGCTCCAGCGAGGAGAACTGGATGCGCTCATCACCACCTTCCCCCAGCAAATGCTGGCCAGCGACGCTGACGCATTTGAATACATCAAGTTGTTCGAGGTGCAGTTTGCCGTGGTGGCATCCGTGGGACATCCACTGGTCCGTTCGCGACGCGTGGACTGGGCCCGTTTGGCAAAGGAGCGCTGGGTGATGCCTGCCGAAGGATCGATGGGACGCAAGCTGATCGAAGATTGCTTTACCCATGCCGGCGTGCCTGCCCCTTTGCCGGTGATCGAATCGACCAGCCCGACTACCAGTCTGCAGTTTGTCTCGGCAGGCTTGGGCATCGGTATCGTGCCCGATGTTGCGCTTCTTCATCACAGCACATTGCAGACAGGACCCGTCAGGCAGCTGCGCGTGGTGCCCGAGCCCCATTCGAGTGCCGTGGCACTGATCTGTCGTGCAGGCGCGATCAACCCCCGGGTGGCTTTGCTCAAATCGGCGCTGGAACTGTAGGTCGTGTGAGGGCGAGATAAGGTATTTGAGTCGGCTGCATAGGCAGCGCTGCGCCGGCTCACCGTTCCAGGCAGATTCAATGGTGGGCACAGAACACCGATGTGGCCGACAGCCCCGGATTTGTCAGCGAAGAACAACGACGTAATTAACAGGTGTTATGTGCAGTGTGCATGGCGGCCAGGGCATACAAAAGGCAAAGGCTCGTTCATGCAAGAAATGCCAGTGTCAATTCGTTGTCTAGTGCGACGACACAAATTCCGACGCCGGATGCGAGGGCGGTACGGCAAAGCTTTCCCGCATGCGCTTTGCCTCTTCGGATGGCGGTAACCCGAACAGACGTTTGAATTCGCGATTGAACTGCGACGAGCTTTCGTATCCCACTGAATGGCTCGCCGCAGACGCGGTAACGCCTTGTCGAACCATGAGCAATCGGGCCTGGTGCAATCTTATCGATTTAACGTATTGCATGGGGGAAGTGTGAGTAATGGCCTTGAAATGGCTATGAAAGGTTGGGACGCTCATGCCGGCTTCATTTGCCAGTTGTGAAAGATTCAGCGGTTGCGCATAGGTGGTATGAATACGGCTTAGGATTTTGCCAATTTTCCCGAATTGCCCGCGCATTGCCAGCGCCGAACGCAGGACATTGCCCTGAGCGCCCGTAAGTATTCGGTAGTAGAGCTCACGCATCAGAGTGGGTCCAAGTACTGCGGCCTCCACAGGTGTGCTCATTGCTTCAAGGAAACGCAGTAGTGAAGCGCGCATTGCCGGATCCATGGGACTGGACATCATGCTCTCGGGGGCGACTATTGACAATGGTGCCCCATGATTGTCGATCTCTATCGACAGATCGGCGGCAAGCTGAAAATCCAAGTGTATATAGATGGCCAGAAGTGGGTGCTCTGGCGACGCATCCGTTTCCATCACAAAGGGAACCGGTACCGAGACGGCAAGATAATGCTGTTCGTCATACAGATAGGTCTGATTGCCGAAATAGCCTTTTTTGGTACCCTGGCAGACAATAACGATGCCCGGGTCGTAAAGAACCGGTGTGCGTGCAAGTGGGCGATTCGAGCGCAGAAAGCGTACGTCGGGAAGGCTGCTCAGGTTATAGCCTTCCTTTGGCGCCAACGTCAAAAGCAGGCTGGTCAAGCGCTCTCGAGTGCAAGGCGGGGAGAGAGAAGTGTTTTTTTGATGGTGCATGGAACAACGAAATCATAGTAATAGGCAATAAAAAGAGAAGATTTGGACTAAAACTCAATGCCATTTGAGAATAGTATGCATGCATGTATTAACAAAAGGGAGTATTTCCATGTCCACATCAAAAATTGTTTTCATCACCGGTGTCAGTAGCGGCTTTGGCCGTGCATTAGCTCGGGAAGCACTCAACAGCGGCCATCGCGTGGTGGGAACGGTGCGCAATGTAGAAGCAAAGGCGTCGTTTGAAGCACACGGCCCTGGCGCTTTCGCACGATTGCTCGACGTGACAGACTTTGCAGCGATAGACGAGGTAATCGATGAGGTTCAAGCCAATATTGGCCCGATTGACGTACTTGTCAACAATGCAGGTTATGGGCATGAAGGTGTATTGGAAGAATCCGCGCTGGACCAAATGAAGCGTCAGTTTGACGTCAACGTCTATGGTGCGGTGGCAATGATAAAGGCGGTACTTCCCTGTATGCGCAAACGTCGTTGCGGACATATTATCAACATTACGTCCATGGGCGGATTCATTACCATGCCCGGTATCGCGTACTACTGTGGCAGCAAGTTTGCACTGGAAGGAATTTCTGAAGTGTTGAGTAAAGAAGTAAGCCATTTTGGTATTGCTGTTACTGCCGTGGCGCCAGGCTCTTTTCGTACTGACTGGGCTGGAAGATCGATGGTCAGAGCGCCTCGCAGCATTCCGGACTATGACGCAGTGTTTGATCCAATACGCAAGGCGCGTCAGGACAAAAGCGGCCAGCAACTGGGAGACCCCATCAAGGCGGCGCGCGCCATACTGGCGATCATGAACACTGAAACACCACCGGCGCATTTGTTACTGGGAAGCGACGCACTTGAATTGGTACGCAGCAAACTGAAGGCTTATGCAGCGCAAATCGATGCTTGGGAACAACTGACTCGTTCAACTGATGTGAGCCAATGATTACAGGAATGCCTGCAACTGACACAGGTTCTTCGCCAGAGAATACGCATCCTGGATGCGTGAAGATTGCTTGATGTTGTTTCCATTGACAAGGATCTGTAGCCATGCCAGGATCGTGAATAATGAAGTGGGGTTTGTATTGACCAGCCGAGGACAAACTGCATGTTCGACGGGCCGTTGCGGACGATGAAGCGCGTATTCAGGAGTGCGCCAGGCAGGCTTACGCACGTTACGTTCATCTGATCGGGCAAAAACCTGCACCTATGGTGGCAGACTTCAGAACACAGATTCAGGATGGCGCAATTTATATTGCAACTGACGATTGCGGTGTCTCGGAAGGCTTTATCGTCTTTTATCCGGAAGCGCACTACATGCTTCTGGAAAATGTAGCCCTTTTTTCCGGATGCCACAGGGCGTGGCGTTGGCAAGGCGCTGATCGGCTTTTGTGAAGATGAGGCACGAAGCAGGGGCCTGAGCGCCGTGCATCTTTATCCCAACGAAATGATGGTCGAAAATATCAAAATGTATGCCCGGCTGGGCTACGCAGAAGTGGCTCGACGAACAGAGAACGGAGTCAGCCGCGTATTTTTTGAGAAGACGCTTGGGTAATGAATCCGGTTTTCCATGAAAGGCAACAGGCCGTAAAACCCGGATGTTTATACGGCCTTGGTAAACGTATTATGTGACATGGTCGATCCGGCAGCCTAAAAGCAGGCGTGCGAAGCAAACAATGGCGCCAGACAGCGCCATCGTCGTTCATTCTTCACACGCTCCATGCTGCCTTGGTCGCCAGCGCGCACTCATGCATCACCGTTAACGCACGTTGTGTCGTATCAACGCCCATCACGAAAGGATTGGGCTCGCCCTTTTTCATCTGTGCCAGTTTGATGTCGGCCAGATCCATGCCGCTGTGATTGGACAGGAATACGTCAATGTTCTGCTTGCCTGCCATATCACGCACCCGGGCTGTCGCGTCAATATAAGCCTGTAGCCGTTCCATGCGGTTAGGCTGCTTGCCGAAATTGAACGATGTGCCGCCCCATAGGAAGGCACGGTGGCTTTTGCTGCCGCTTTTGACGTCAAACGCCACCGAGATGGTGCCCATGGTATGGCCCGGTGTCATCACGATGTCGACCGTGGTGTCGCCCAGTGTCAGCTTGGCGCCGTCTTCAACAACCATATCACGTTTGGGCGGGCGTCCCCAACTGGGCACTTCGAACTCCAGCTTGGTTTCCATCATGGTCCAGTCGGCTTCGCTGGCGATGATTTTCGGATGAAAATGCTCCACCAGATAATTGGCGCCGCCGTAGTGATCACCATGGCCGTGCGTGATGACGACCATCTTGATCTGCGCCGGATCCAGGCCCAGCTTGCGCATGCCGGCGACGATCACGTGTTCGGCATCATCAGCGTTGTTCATTGCATCGATCAGGATGATGCCGTCGGATGTGGTAATGGCCCAGGCGCTGACCCATTTGCCGCCGACGAAATACAGGTTATCGAAAGCCTGGCCTGGCGGCGGCGCAGGTTGCGCCATGAGCTCTTCGATCGACGGACGTTTTTTGGCGCTGGCTGGCAAGGCTACGTCACCCAGCTTCAGTAACTGTTTGAGATCGCTGCCGGCGGCGGTGCGCGCTGCCGCCAGATGGCGCTGCACATCAGGCGACTGCGCTGCTGCAGGCGAAATGTTTAACGCATAGGTTGCGCAGCAGGCGCAGCCGGCTGCCAGAAAGTACCGTCTGCCAGATGACGCAACCTCGTTATCGGTGGCGTTGTCATTGTTGTTGATCCATGATCTGAATAGCCGCATTCGTGTCTCCTGTTGTTTTGATCAAGCTCGCGTGCTGCACGACGCAGACCTGCGGTGCCAGTCAATTATAGTCAGATCACGGCCTGCCATGAGGCCACGTTCAATTTTGTTAATGTCTTACTGAATAAATCGTTGGTGATCACGGGCAGTTACAACCATAAACTGGTCGCAGTTTTCTGTTGATAAAAATAACGTTAAGACAACCATCGGGCAAGCGACTGGGCCGGATTTGGCAGCTATAATTGTGCCGACATTTCCAACCATTCGCAGTTCACGATCTATAGGGATTAATTCGATGAGTAAAGCCGCAATCGTAGCCGGTGTTGTTATTGCTGCCGGCGCAGTCTGGACCGGATCAAGCTGGTATCTGGGTACGCAGATCCAGGAGCGGCTTGACGACTATCTGGTTAAAACCAACGACTATCTGAAAAAAGAAGGCGAAGAACGAATCAGTGTAGAAGCGGTCAGTTATGACAAGGGCGTTTTCTCGTCTGACGCGGTATATACAGTCAATATGACCTTTCCGGAAATGTCAGCCCTGCCACAGGAAGTTCTGCTCAACAGCCACATTGAACACGGGCCGATATCGCTCAGTGCCTTGTTGCGGGGCGAATTTGTCACCGGATACGCAACCGCCTCCACAACGCTGGTCAACGACGAAAAGACCAAGCCACTGTATGACGCAGCAGGCGGCAAAGAGCCCTACGCGCAAAGCGATCGCATTGATTTTTCCGGAAATGTGCATTCCATCGCCAAGTTAGAGGCACTGGATGCGACATTTGGAAAGACTGTTGTGAAATCCCAGCCGGTTACGGCAACAACGTTCGTAAACAAGGACTTTACCAAGGTTGATATGACGTTCGATATGCCAGGGGCAACCCAGCTAAACTACGCCGACGTCGATTTTTCTCTGGAAAACGTGACGGGCCAGGGCAGTTCCAGCAAAACTGCTTCAGGACTGTTCGTTGGACCGGCAGTGTTGAATATTGGCAGGCTTGAAATCAAGCCAAAGAACGATAAAACGCTGTCAATAGCCGATTTCAAGGTTGATGTGAAAACGGAAGAAGTGGATGATTTCCTGAACCTGAACGTCGGCTACGAGCTTGGCAACATACTGGCAAACGATGTCGATTTTGGTGCCATCAAGTTAAACGTAGCCTTCGATCATCTTGACCGCCAGGCCGTGGAAAAATTCAGGCAACAGGCTGGCTCGCTCAATCTTACGCCAGACAACTTTGAGCAGCAGGGCGAGCAAATTGAACAGTATTATGCAGAACTGTTCACCACCCTGATACGCCAGAAGCTGCAAGTACGTGTTTCTCCTTTCTCATGGAAGACAGTAAACGGGGAAGGTTCACTGGAGGCTTCCGCCAATTTTGATGGAGCTGGCCAGCCTGAGGGACAGACCATGGAAGACAGCCAGTTTCTGGCCGAGGCGCTGAAAAAAGTGCAATTTGCTCTGAAAGCCGACACCCGTCTGATCCGTGATGTGGTCTCGGGCGGTGCACAGGTCAGCGGAGTAAAAGACAAGGAAGCGGCCGACAAGAAAGGGGATGATCTTGCCAGCATGGCTGGGCTCATGGCACAGATGTCGGGTCTTGGAAAACTCGAGAACGATGTGATCAGCAGCGATATCGCTTACGATTCGGCCATGAAGCCAGAAGAACAAATCACGCTGAATGCCGAGAAAATGAGCCTGCAGGAATTGGCCGCTAAAGCGGGTTCTGCAGTCTCCGGCACTCCTCGCTGATTGCTTTTGGCGAGGTATCCCGGCGTGACCGGTGGCTTTCCGGGGCCACCCGCATCTGCTTTCGGCCCAGGGGTATAGCCGCTGGCCAAGCGATTCGCCGTCTATCGGGTTATTGATCGGCCGGTTGCGCCGGCTTTGCAATGACCTTGATCTCGAAGTCAAAGCCGTAGAGCCAGGTGACGCCAACGGCAGTCAGTGTCGGATAAGGGGCCTGGCCCCAATACTCCGGTACGACTTTCCAGATGGTTTCGAATTTCGATTGCGGATCGACCATGAAAACCGTCACGTCAATCACGTCTTCGAAACTGCTGCCCGCTGCCTTCAGGATACCGTTCAGGTTATCAAATGCGCGGCGCACCTGCGCCTCCAGATCCGGTTCAGGTGAACCATCTTCCCGACTGCCGACCTGACCCGAAACGAATAAAAAACCATTGGCCCGAATCGCTGGTGAATAGTGATTTCTGTCATACAGTGCCTGACGCCCAGGCGGAAAAACGACATCGCGTTTTGTCATAGCTTCTCTCCATTAATGAGTCTGGCAGACTCGACAACAACAATAAAGTGATTCTATGTTTTCCGGTTTGACGGATAAACAGGCAAATCTGTCCATCACTGTTTGTAAAATACAAACAATCCTATTACCTGGGAACATACATGGACCGATTCGATGCGATGTGGGCATTTGCCCGAGTGGTGGAAACCGGCAGTTTTACCAAGGCGGCAGAGACGCTGCACATGAGCCGAACCAGCGTCACGCAATTGGTGCAGCAGCTGGAGGCGCGTCTGCGTGTCCGTCTGCTTAACCGGACCACACGCAAGGTCAACGTGACCGCCGATGGCGCTGCCTACTACGAGCGCGTGATCAGGTTGCTGGCCGATATGGACGATGCTGAAACCAGCTTGTCCAGTGCTGCGGCATTGCCCCGGGGGCGGCTGCGAGTCGATGTCCCCAGTCCGTTTGCACGCATGGTGCTGGTGCCGGCGCTGCCGGCATTTCATGCCCGGTACCCTGATATACAGCTCGATATGGGCGTGAGCGACCGTGTGGTGGATCTGATTGATGACAATGTCGATTGTGTTGTCCGTGGAGGCGAACTCACCGATCTGTCCCTGATGGCCCGGCATATCGGCGACTTGCAACTTGGTATTTATGCCGCGCCGGAGTATCTGGCGCGGGTCGGCGTACCGCAGCATCCGCAGGAACTGAATACCCCGGACCATCACGTCGTGGCGTTCCTGTGGGCTCGCAGTGGCAAGGCGCTGTCGCCCACCCTGCGCTATCGCGATGAACGCGTCACCATACAGGGTCGGTACATCCTTTCCGTTGATGATGGCAATGCCTACCTGGCAGCCGGCCTGGCCGGCCTGGGAGCACTTTGGCTGCCTGATTACATGTCCCGCGAGCATGTGGCAACGGGCCAGTTGATCCCCTTGTTGCAGGAATGGGAGCTGGATCCGATGCCCATGTATGTCGCTTATCCACCCAATCGGCATGTCAGTGCGAAGCTGCGCGTGTTTATTGACTGGGTTGCACAGCTCATGGCGGCACATGCGCCCGTCGCGCAGCGCAAGATGTCATAAGCCCTGGATCCTTCTGCAAAGCGTCAAGCCAGTATGTTGTTGGTTGCGCGCATCATGAATCGGACAAAGCACTGGTACGAGCAAAAATAGTGTTAAATTGCCAATCATCGCGTTGCCCACGTCGGGGGGCGCGCTGACCGGGCTGAATCAGCTAGCCCAGCCGATACCGACGCGAACGGCAGCAAGGATTCATTCCCATGGCAATAAAACTGGCCCTCCCTGGACAAACAAGGGAATGGGATCGTCATCTGATGGCGGTTATTGCTTCGCTTGGCCTTACACAAATCATCGGCTATGGCACCCTGTACTATGCCTTCAGTATTCTCGCATCGGATATGGCTGCAGACCTGGGCTGGTCGGTTGAGTGGGTTTTTGGCGTCCTGTCTGCGGCGCTGCTCGCTGGCGGCTTGATGGCGCCCTGGATAGGCATATGGATAGACCGGTTCGGAGCAGGACGCGTCATGACGCTGGGCTCGGGATTGGCCGCCGTGGCGCTCATTGCGTGCGCAACGGCCACGAATCATATTGTATTTGTGATTGCCCTGATCGCAATTGAAATAACCGCAAATTTGGTGCAGTACGCGGCAGCATTCGCACTACTGGTGCAGAAGTATCCGCTGACGGCTCAGCGCAGCATAACTTACCTAACGTTGATCGGCGGTTTTGCCTCCACTATTTTCTGGCCCATCACAACGGCGTTGCATGCGCAGCTATCGTGGCAGAATGTTTATTATATTTTTGCGGCCATCAATCTGCTTGTCTGCCTGCCCATCCATGCCTGGCTGGCGCGTGGCGCCCGGCAAGGCAAGGCCAGAATAGAATCCGAAGTAAAAGTGTTGTCAGGCCGGCTGGTGGGCCCGGCCCGGCACACCGGCTTTGTGCTAATGGTGATCGCGTTCGCGCTGCAATCGCTGGTTGCATCGGCCATATTGGTGCACATGGTGCCGCTGCTGTCAGGCCTGGGACTGGGCGCAACGGCTGCGCTGGTGGGCACGCTCTTTGGTCCCGCTCAAGTGCTCAGCCGGCTCACCAATATGGTCTTTGGCGGCAATCTGTCGCCAGTGACGCTTGCCACCGTTGCCTCTGCGCTCATGTGTACTGCCATCGCCGTGCTTAACAGCAGTGCGCCCAGTGTCGCCGGCGCGATCACTTTTGCAATTTTATTCGGCCTGGGCAACGGCTTGTTCAGTATCGTTGCAGGTACCTTGCCACTGGTGCTTTTTGGCAGCCAGGGCTACGGCAGATTGCAGGGGAAAATCACGTCCGCACGCTTGACCGTTTCCGCCGTCGCGCCTTTCGCCCTGGCATTCGGGATGATCAATATTGGCATTCAGTGGGCGCTGGCAATCACCATGGCTTTGGGGGCGGGGGCGATTGTTGCGTACGTGCTGATCATGCGACTGGTGCCCAAAGTGCAATGATACGGTGCGTTGCGCTATGGTTTTACACAGTGCGTTCGCACAGGCCTTCTACCTGGGGTACATGGGACTCGGTGGCGCTTTGTGCGTTCTTTGGCAAGGACATCGGAGAATGCGTGCAACCAGGCAAGTCCGGCGCCTTCGTACTCCCCGGATGTCTGGCGACAGAAGATGTATCCATGAGGGGAATCAGATCAAGATAAGTTTTCATCGTGTTGTACATACTGAAACGGTGCTATTTCTGCAACGATTGCGTTAAAAAAATGCGGCAATGGCAGCCTGCTACCTATATGAGGTTGCGTGTTCGCCAATACCGCTCAGATCAGATGAGGGTGTCAAGCGATATTGGTCGTGCGACGGCCGTCCGGAACCATCAAAAATAACCCGGAAGACCGCACCAGGATTGGCTGCATCGACCGATATGGTCCAGCCATGCGCCTGGGCAATCTGCTGGCAAATGGCCAGTCCCAGCCCTGATCGACCATCGCTGTCTGCACCTCGCCAAAACCGACGGAATACCATGGGTAAGTCATTTTGATCAATGCCAGGCCCGTAATCACGCACAGTAACCCCGTTTTCATCATGCAGAACCTGTACGTTGGTTCCGGGTGGTGCATGCTGAATGGCGTTCTCCAGCAGATTGCGGATGAGAATGGTCAGTGCTGCACTGTCGGCTTTGATCAGCATCGGGCTTGCCAGCGCATTGGTATTGATCGCCACATCACGACTGTCGGCCAGCCGGTCAAGCTTGGCGATGGCGTCTGCTGCAACCATGGCCGGGTCTGTTTCGGCCATGATGTAATTATGGGGTTCGCTGCATTCGGCCAGTTGCAACAACTGCTGAATCTGGCGTGACATGGCGTCGATATCGGAAAGTAGCTGGGCACGGTCGCTTGAGTCGCCCAGTTCGACCGTGCCACGCATCAGTGCCAGCGGCGTTTTGAGTTCGTGGGCAGTGGTGGCCAGAAATTCCTGCTGGACGCGATAGCCGTTGGCAAGTCTATCAAGGGCGCCATTAAACGCAGTGATCAGCGGCACCAGCTCACAGGGCAGACTCTCGGTCGCCAGTCTGGCTTGCAAATTTCCGGGATTGATACGCGATGCGGCCAGCGATACCTTTTGTACCGGTTTCATCAGGCGACAGATGGTGCATAGTACGATGGCACTGAAAATTAACAAGGCAACGAGGGTCATGATCAGCGTTGTTAGGCGCACGGTACCGCCGTCATTTTGAGTCAGTGCCTGCTGAAAGCGCTCGCTGCGGGCAACCTGCACATAATATTGCGGACCAGGCCTGGTGAGCGCGAATGTGGCTACATGGAGTAAATTGCTGTCCGGCGCCAGGTCAAATCTTTTTAACTGCGGGTTAAAAGGCTGTCCAGTGGGCGCAAACGCATGGGCGCCGTCGTCCGATGCAAGTAGCACGTTACCTTGCGCATCAACCACGCGATAGACGGCATCATCTTTCAGAACCTCGAAAACGCTGGATAAGCCTGGATTTACGTTGATTGCAATGGGTTTGTCTGCAGAGTCAAAGACCAGGCCATCAGTCAGTTGCCGTTCGTTTCCGGCAAAATCAGCTTCCAGCATCACTCGCGGGAAATAGGTAATGACTACGTGAGAAAGAATTGCGACAAATGCTGTTGTGATAATCAGTGCAATAGTGGTGGTAAAAAGCAGCTTTCCGGTCAGGCTATCGAGTTTCATCGTCAGTCTTTTGAAGGGCAAAGCCTTTGCCGCGCAGATTTACAATTTGCGTGAAGGACCCCGCCGCCAGAATTTTGCGGCGCAGACGATGTACCGCGACATCCAGTGCGTTGGGTGTGACGCCTTCTCCGAGGCCCCAGCCGGCCGCTTCGAGACGGCTTCGCTGGACCACCTGGCCCGCAGCCTGAACTAATGCCAGCAGGATCTGCAGTTCTGCCGGGGCCAGAGGCGTAGACATGTTCCCGTAGTTCATGCAGCCGCGCGCCGTGTGTACGGAAATACCGGCAAATGCCGGCTCAAGGCTTGCCAATATAAGTGGACGACGCATCAGTGCGCGCACCCGGGCGACCAGTTCCTCTAACGAAAAGGGTTTGGGAAGATAGTCGTCTGCACCCGACTCCAGTCCTTCAATGCGATCATGAATGGCATCCCTTGCCGTGACCATCAGGCAGGGCGTTGCATTGCCATCGGCACGCAGGCGCCTGACCAGGTTAAGGCCATCGCCATCTGGCACACTGCGATCAACCACGAATACGCCGTATAAGCCAGGTGCCATGGCTGGCCAGACGGAGTCCAGGCGTTCGAAAACGTCTGCCTCAATGCCGGCAGCCGCCAGGGCTTTGCACATGAGCACGGCCATGCGCGGATTGTCTTCCAGGATTGCAATACGGTTCGATGACATGTCTTTTTCAGAATCTATACAGGTAGCCCATTCGTAGAGATGGAGAGGTACTGCGCCGCACCAGCGGACTATCGGTTACACCGGAACCCCAACGCTTTACCCCAACGTCCAGGAATAGATTCTGATGTCTGGTGAGGGCGTAATCTATTCTGATACCCGCGTTGACATTGGTGCTGGATTTTCCTTCGTAACGAGTGCGCTCTGCATTGAATTCACTGTCTTTGACACCGAAGTAATAATCCACATCCTTGCTATCGGACCATTGAACACCGGCGTAAGGCGTGATATGAATTTGATTGGTCGCTTCGAACGAACGTTCCACCGCCAGTTTAATACGATTCCCCTTGCTCTTGCCCAGGGCGCGCATCCATTCGAGTGAAACATCGGCAACGCCGCTATGCCATGTGGTGCCCAGTCCCAGCCATAACCCCCCTTCGCGCTTGTCCATACCTGAAAGGTAGGAAGAGTCAGATGATTTATAACCATCGCCCAACGCGTATCTGGCCCGGATCGAAAAATCGACGGGGCCGGCAGAGGGTAGTTTGGCGTCGAAGGTCGTGCCAAAAAGCCGTACGTATCGATTCTGAAATCCCAGCAGGGGGATTGCGCTGGTATCATTTCCCACGCCGCGATACGGACTACGCTCTATGCCAACCCCGGCGCCCAGGCTCCATTGCGATTCGTTTTCCTGCGTATAGTCAGGGGTTCGCAGGCCTTGGGCCTGAGCCGCTGCCGGGCCGACGCAGGCCAGCAAAGCGGCGGTCAGAATTCGTGTTGTGCGAGCGTTTCGCGGTTGCATATATTTCCCCTGATCAACTTGGAATGCAGATTGTCTGGCTATTTCTATTACCCGATCCTTACTGCGGGAAGGAAATTTGCAACAGGCCGGCAAAGTGCAAACGAGATTTGAGGAGTGTTTTCAGCGGTTTATTGGGTTCGCGACCCAGGACAGGCATGTACAAATTTCTGAACAGATTATTGAACCGCTGACAGGTAATCACATCGCCACGTGCCTGACACTCGCTTTCTTTTCCTTTGTGTCGCTATCGTCATATGTTGCCGCGCACTACTGCAGGTTTATAAATCGCCAACATTACATGACACGATGCAATGGCAAATCCAGCCTATCTTGATACGACGCGAGCTACCGATTATGATGCTTGTTTTGAGTTAACGTTAACAGGAAGATTTCATGACAAACGGCATTATGCTCGGCGCTCCATCGTCAACACCAGCGGTAGTGGTAGGAGCCGGCACCATGGGGGCAGATGTCGCTGTCGTGCTGCTGCGCGCACGCTGCCCGGTGCATCTTATCGAGACCCGTACCCAGGCTCATCAGCAGATCAGGGAACGCATTGCCGCCAATCTGGAGCAAATCAACTGCGCCGGCAATCTGGAACTGCTGACCATGGTGGCGACGCTGGAGGCAGTGGATTGGCAGAATGTTCAACTGGTCATCGAATGCATCCCGGAAAAACTCGATTACAAACGTGAACTTTTCAAGTCTTTGTCGGCCCTTGCGCGGCCGGATACGGTGCTGGCCAGCAATAGCTCAAGCTTTCCCATCAGCCAGATCGCTGAAGGCCTGCCGCAACGGGAGCGGATGATCGGGTTGCATTTTTTCATGCCGGCGCACATCGTGCCGCTGGTGGAGGTCGTACTGGGTCCCGATACGGATCAGCAGGTTGCCGACGGCCTTGCCACGCTGATGCGTCGTTGCGGGTCGGTGCCGATCATGGTTCGCAAGGACGTGCCTGGCTTTGTCGCCAACCGTCTTCAACATGCGTTGGGTCGCGAAGCGTTTTCGATGATACAGGAAGGCATCGTCACGCCGCAGGACATCGACAATGCGGTGCGGTTCGGTTTTGGCTTTCGCTACATCGCGGCTGGCCCGATCATGCAAAAAGAGCATGCAGGCCTGGATGTGCACGCTGCTGCGGCCGCTACGATCTATCCGACACTCTCCAATGTAAGCGAACCGCCCTCGGTGCTGGCCGACAAGCCCGGCCAGGGCCAGTTGGGCATGAAGTCGGGTCAGGGGTTTTACGACTGGACACCAGAGCAGATTGCCGTGGAGCGGGCCCGCTACGATAAGGCCCTGCGCACCGGGTTGAGCATTCTGGCTGCAGACCTGCCCGAGATCGAGCCTTAATCGATTAACGCATCTTCTGCCGCGAATGCGGCTGTTCAGACAAATGCGCCGGTATGAAGGCAGGGCGTCGCAGGGCATGCGGCAATGACA